>CAZKJC010000005.1:0-375 GCA_964552995.1 uncultured Ruminococcus sp. | reverse complement strand
TCCTCATAACCTATTCCCCGCGCTCCTGCCGATCCCTCGGCACAGAATCCCGCTGCGCCTGCGATTCGAGAGCCGCTTTCAATATCGGCGGCAGCTCTTTGCCACGCGCGAAAGCCGTCCGCAGAATATGCAGACACGCCTTCCGACTTAAACAGTATTTCTCCGGCACATTCGGAATTATAATCTGCGACAAGAAAGATTCGTTTTCTTCTTTGGGGCACTCCCCAATATCGAGCGTCGAGGACTCGCCATGCAACAGAGAACCCATCGCCCACGATCTCCCCTGCTTTTGCCCAGACGGAAGATGAACCCCGTTTTTCAGGCTTAGGGACATCAGCTTCTGTGTATCTGACCCCGCATATTTCCCGGAGGACT
>CAZKJC010000004.1:0-25381 GCA_964552995.1 uncultured Ruminococcus sp. | reverse complement strand
GAAGATCGTTCGCGCCGCCGAGCTGCCTTGCCACAAGGCTCACCTTTGCGAAATGCTCCAGCGTTTCCATGCGGTAATACGCCTGGGTGATATCCACGCCGACGGTAAGAGCGCCGTGGTTCTCCATAAGTATAGTATCATGATTTTCAAGATACGGCAGAATATTGTCCGCCACGCCCTGCGACCCGGGGGTATCATAGGGCGCGATGGGAACGCAGCCCAGGAAAATGATCGCCTCGGGCATCGTGTAATCATCAAGCGGTATGTGAGCTATTGCGAATCCCGTGGCGGTGGGCGGGTGCGCGTGAACTACCGCGTTTACCTCGGGGCGCGCCTCGTAACACCGCAGATGTACCTTGAATTCCGAGGTGGGCTTGTAGCCCGGGGCTTCCTCCACCACCTCGTTTTTGGCGTTCATTTTGATTATCATTTCCGGCTGAAGACTTGATTTGCTTGTTCCCGTGGGAGTTACCAGAAAATTCCCGTCGGGAAGTCTTACGGAGATATTTCCGTCGTTTGCCGCGACAAATCCAAGCTGCCACAGCTTGTGACCTACGTCGCATATCGCTTGCTTAAGTTCAAATTCCGTCATTTTGTTCTCCTTATTTAAAAAAATTTTTTGCGACCCGCCCGAGTACGCAACACTCCGCTTCGCTCCGTATTGCGCACTCAGGCTCTCGCAAAAAATTTCCTGCGTGGGGTGAATGCTGCACTATGCGGACGTTGCTTGGCTACGTGGGCTTTATGCCGCACTATGCGGACGTTGCTTGGCTGCATAGGCTTTATACTGCACTATGCCGGCGTGCATGTTTGCGTGGGCTTTTGCTCTCTGCGGGCGCTGTTTTGTACCTCAATTACCGCGCCGCAGCGGCTTTTTTGGCAGACTTCGGCGCTATAATTACCTTATATTATATATTGTATCATTTATTTATCCAAAAGTAAAGCACTTTGTAATGGATTTCTTTTGTGCAATATTCACAAAAATGACCCCAATTATTTTTAATCTATATATGCCTTGAATAACTTGTAATAATTCGGATTTTGTTGTATAATGAATATAAATAGATTTACAGGTGACTGTTAAAAAGGGGAACACCCCCTAACATTTATCTGACACGGAGGTGCGATATAATTGGGCGATATCAAGTGGATACCCCTGGAGGGAATGGAGCTGTCGGCGGTCAATCTCGCGGCGGCGGAGAAGTTGCGCAAATTCGGTTACGCGGTGATCTGCGGAGAGTTCGGCTCGGAAAAGCTGACAAAGGCGGGTCTTTGCATTTATGACGTATTGCAGCAAAAGGAGAGCCCCAACATTCTCCTTATAACGTCGAGCAGAGAGCTGTACGGCTGGTACAGAATACTTACCACGGGAATAGGCGCGGATTTCAAGATCATCACGGGCGTTCCCGACGCGCTCGCGTTTTTCAGCGAAAGCTGCCCGAATCTCTTTCTGATGTCCTCCGAGGCGCTGTCGGGGCAGAACGTCCTCAAAACAAAGGCGGGCGACGATTTTGTGTGGGATCTTATCGTGATCGACGAGGAGCAGAACACCTCTGTTCCCGACTATGATCATTACAAAAAGAATATCCGCTGGAAAAGCGAAAAGCTGCTTGTTACCGCGCCGTTCCCCGCTAAGACTGACGAGGACAGGAATAAACTGGCGGGGCTTATATCCGGTATTTTAAAGGACGAGTCGCTGGCGGAGCAGACGGAATATCTCGCGTTCGGCATGGTGGTCTCGGAGTTTGACGAGGACTGCGCGGCGATGAGATACTTCGATAAGCGGGTCTATACGGGAGAGCTCAAGCGTAATATCTCCTTCTGCGATTACAGCTTTGACGGCGACGTGGTGAGCAGCCTGCGCAGAAAGGTCGACCTGCTGACGGGAAATCCCGTGTATCGCTACGGCGGGAATATTTTTGAGGAGTACGACTGCGAGGCATACAAGCGCATTTATCAGAAGAGCGTCTACACCCGCTCCGACGTGGAGGATCTAAGATCGTTCGACAAAAAGCTGGACAGCTTCCTGAAGCTGATGGAGGATATCCTCAAGGAGGAGAACCGCCGCGCTATCGTGTACTGCTGCGACAGGAATACGGTGGACTTCCTCAAAAAGGCGCTTAGCTGCGTATATCATAATGACGGAGTGATCCGCGCCGCAAAGGGAGAGCTTTTCCGCGCGGAGGACATAAAGAGAAAATTCCGCGTGGACGACAGCACGGTATACCCCAGAGTTATAATAGGTATGGACGGTATGGGAGCTGTCGGCGAGGGTCTGGACAGGATCGACTGCATTGTGAACTATGAGCTGCCCTCCTCCGCGGCGATTCTTGAAAGAAGAATGACGCGCCACGGCGCTGCACGCGAGGCGGAAAGACAGTTTATCATCTTCCGCGACAGCAACGGGCTGTTTGATTCGAGAATGCTGGACAAGGTGCTGTACGGAAGTATCGACAGCGGTTTCTGCGGGGAGCTTCCCACAAGGAATATCCTGCTGGATATCCCCGAAAAGGGTCAGAGCCTCAACAATGTGGTAAAGGATCTTAAATATATTCAGAGCTTTGCCACCGAGGTGGACAATTGCTTTGATCTTATAAAGAGAGTAAAGTGCGATTATATCCACTTGGGTGCAAAGGACATCGCGAACAGCAAGCAGCTTGCGGAGTTCGCGCGGGGACAGCTTGAAAGGCTTTACGGTATATTCGGGCTGTCGGAGGATTCCACGGAGGAGGAGATCACCGCGGCGATAGAGGGGCTGAGCGGTCTTTGCGTGGTGCGCGACGGCAGGCTGGAGAAGCTGGAGGAGGATACCCTGCGGGATATGGCTAACGGCTTTGAGGGCGACGGCTACAAGTCGCAGCCCTTTGCGCAGGAGGCTCTTAACGGACTGGCGCAGGCAAAGTCTGAGATAGATTCCATGCATGACAGCAAGGGGTATCATCTTACGGTAAAGACCCAGGTCAGCGAGCTGCCCGACTGCGTGAAATATTCCGTGCTGTTCGGCATATGGCGCTACAGGGTGCGCGAGCGCGATTCGCAGCGTTCCTTCAAGGATTTTGTAAAGATTTTTAATGACGGAATGTATTGATAACGGATATTAAAGGATTACAAGCATAGATCAACATAACGCCCACGCATCAGAATTTCAAAAAGTGCGCATTTGTCGAACGGCAAATGCTGCACGGTTTCCGCTAGACATGCGTAGAGAGTGAACGCAGTGAACGAACGGAGTATGGCTAGCGGAAATTTTGAAATTCCCATTTAAATAATTTGCTCAGATCAACCCGGAAGTTTTATATACGGCGATTTCCCCACCCGCGCGGGGGAGGGCTGCTCGGAATACCACAGCGCGGAGAAACGAGGCTAAATTGTATGAGCTTAAGCTATGAGGCTGTTGAAAAGCTGCTTGGCGACTTTTTTGAACATCACACCGCCGACGATAAGGAGGGCATGAACGCCGTTCTCGCGGATATACAGGAAAAGCTCAATTCCCGCGAGGTGGACAGCGAGCCGTTCAAGCAGTATTTTAATAATATGTACGCGGGCAGAGGCGCGATAAACGTAGCGGGTATGATGCAGGATTACCCGAGGGAGTCCATTATCCGCGAGCTGCTGCAGAACGTTTTCGGCTGCGATTACGACACGCCGGATATCAAGGTGATGATAGAGTTCCTTGACGAGGGGCAGGTAAAGCTGACCTATAACGAAACGGGATTCAGCCTGGCGCAGGTGTTCTATTATCTGTCCGTGGGCAGAAACGAGGGTATCGCGGAGCGCGAGGGTCGCTTCGGTCTGGGCGCTAAGAGCGTTTTCGCGAACGTTGACTGGTTCAAGATGCGCTCCAACAACTACTCGCTGCGTGTCGTAAACGATGAGGGAACGCTCAAGGTAAGAGAGCTGGAGCTTACCGCGCCGCTGTTCAAGCATACCGAGGTGGTATTTTCGCTTGACGAGGCGGACCAGAGAAAGCTGCATGAAAATCTGACCACGCTGACCTCGCGCAAGGGCGATTATATCAACCTTGTGGAGCTGTGCTTCGCGTTTATAAGGAAAAAGCACCTGAAAAGCACCGACGAGGAGGAGTGCCCGTCCCGCACGTTCAATATAGCGGTAATAAACTACGGCAAGCCCGAGGTCGTGTATAAGATACAGGAGTACCGCAAGGACGAGAACTCCATACTTAAGATACGCTTCTCCGAAAACGGAAAGAGCGTCGCGGACTTTATCCAGGCGGAGCGCGACGGGTTCATATACCTTATCCCCTACGCTGTTTCGGGCGCTAAGCGCGAGGCGGCAAAGGTGATGATGTCCAAGTACAACTACTTCTCCACCTTTGAGCTGACGGGTCTTGTGAGAGCCAACAGCCAGAAGTTTATCCAGGAGCAGCTTTCCGCCTTTTTCGTGAGCGTTCCCAACAGCTACATCACAAACAACCGTTCGGGAATACGCCACGATTGCCTTGAGGAGGTCTCCTCGAAGATAGAGAGCGGCATTATGAGCGTTGTGGAGGAGTACAAGCACCTGTTCGTGCTGGAGCTTACCGCGCGCAAGGATAACCCCGAGCGCTATATGATGCGCCCGAATCAGTACGTTTTTGAGTTCTTCTATAACTATATCAACACCAGCACGCTGGTGACGGGGCTCAAGGATAAGTTCTGCAGCGGGATATCGCTTATGCTGCCCGGCAGCGAGGAGCCCGTTTCCTTTGAGAGCCTGCGCGAAAACGGTATATTCACCGAGCGCAGCGAGGTTTCCAAGCAGGAGCACGAGGACGGCTCGGCTGCTAAAATGCTGCTGGAGGATATCGAGCAGCTCAATAAGTGGTACGACGGCGATCCCGATCATGTGCTGCTGGCGCGGTACAACTGGGGCGATCTGGCTTCCGACGACGAGGGCAGCGAGTTCCTGTACGCGTTCTACTGCGGTGGAAATACATATTATATGTCCTCCGACGGTAATCACCAGATCAACGATTATGACCTGGGACAAGGCTTCAAGAGCATTATCGGGCGCAAGCTGGACAAGTGCATAGTGAACGGCGCGGTCGCGGACGAAAACGCGCTGGAGGAAGCGTTCCGCATCATCGACGAGATGTTCGGAGAGAGCTACCGCATAGCTATGAAGTACTTCCAGTTCGTTATTACGGCGGGCTCCACTACTATTCAGTTTGAGATATCCAAAATAAATATCAATAACTTCAAAAAGGCATACGACGTTCTTTCGGCCCATGAAATGCGCTTTGAGAACCACCAGATATACAACCAGGTCGTAACGCTGTTTATGAACTCCTTCACCAACGGCAAGGACGTAATGACCTTCCTGCGTGAGATAAAGGGGCAGGGCGGCGAGGTAACGCTGGCGCTGGATATCAACAAGCGCTACCGCTTCGCGGCTTACGGTAAGCAGTTTATGATCCCCTCCAACATCACCAACGCCGATCTGCTGGAGATCGTGGGAGACGTTTACGCGCTTATCGACAGCGGAATGTTCCTGAACCGTATGTTCGACTTCCCGTTCAATCCCGCGCGTTACAGCTTCGACTCCGAGGAGATAATGACGGTGCTGCCGGAGAGCGGTTCGGCGGAGAAGATCGACGCGCTGCTTGAAAAGGTGTACGTATGCGATCTCGGACTGGACAAGGTGGCGCTGCTCGACAACAGCAACAAGCTGCTTAAGATAGTGGATATCGCGGAAAATCTCGACAACGCCGATAAGGAAAAGGCCGACAGGTTCGTAGTGCTGCGTGAGGGCGCTTCAAAGCCCGTATTCTCGGGGTTCGTTGAGTTCCTGCTGACCGGCGAGAACAAGAACGTGCTCAAGGCGCTTTACTCCAGCACAGAGGAGCCGAATCTCGTGCTGCTCGACCAGATACCCTACTACTTAAAGCCCGTTCCCACCATTACCCGCAGCGAGTTTGACTTCCTGCGCGGCGAGGTGACCAGGATAGCGGATCATAAGGCGAAAAAGGGTTACAGAAACTATTTCGCGCGCGATATAAACGCCAAGCTGTTCGGCTACGGCGGGGTATGCCCCTGCTGCGGCTATGAGACCGAGGTAATAAACAGCTTTGTGATGAGGAACTTCTCGGTTGAGATGCTCAACGGAGATAAGGAGCAGAAGTTCAACTTCTCGCTCTACCTTTGCTCCAACGACGCTAACATGGCGGGCGGCTGGATAATCGACGATATCAGCATCGGCGGAATGTCGCCTTTCCTCTGGCTGGAGGAGATATCGCTTATCGACAAGATACCCGCGGAGTTCCTGTACTGCCGCATAAAGTACCGTCCGCAGTTCACCTATGATATCTGCGAGGCCGACGCGGGAGAGCAGGGAGCAGCAGGGGAGAACGTTCACGACGGCGGCGAGGAGATCATGGATATCATTCTGACGCCGCTGCTTGCAGCAAAGTGGTTCGACGACAACTCAAAGGCTCTTGCTTCAAGGCTCAAGGCTGAGCGCGAGGCGGAGAAAGCCGCTGAGGAAGAGAGCGAGGAATAAGCATAAAAATCCCACGGCAATACATTCGTGTTGCCGTGGGATCTTTTTATTAAACCGTCACTTTTGGAGCGGCGTGGGATTCAGTTGCCGGTTATAGCGTCATATAAGTCGCTTATATGTTCGTAGTCGTATGTTTCGCCTTTATATGCCACGCTTGTAAGACTTGTGCAGCCTTTGAAAATATCGTTACCGATCTCCGTCACGCTATCGGGGAGGGTTACGCTTGTAAGGCTTGTACAGCTTTCAAATGCGCCCCATTCGATCTTTGTCACGCCGTCGGGGATGGCTATGCTTGTAAGACCGGTACAGCCGGCAAAGGCACAATATTCGATCACAGTCACGTCGTCGGGAATATTTATGCTTGTAAGGCTTGTACAGCCTTCGAAAGCATATCCGCCGATCTTGGTCACGCTGTCGGGGATAGTTATGCTCGTCGTATGGCTTGAATCGGTGTTATAAGCGCCAAAAGCGCCAAAGTCGATCGCGGTCACGGGCTCTCCGTCAATGGTATCGGGAATCTGTATTATGAATGAATTTCCCAAATAGCCACTGATCACTATGCCGCCGAGATCGCTGTCATAATGGTATGTAAACGTACTTGCGTCCGTAACGCCGCTTTGGGGAATACTATCCGCGGTTTCGGTATCGATATTAGGCTGCGTATCGAAAGCGGATTCGGGCTTGGAGCTTTCGTCATCTCCCTCCGCAAAAGACGATATGGCGGGATTTGCGTTATTGGCAGAGCTGCCGCTGTCAACGGACCTTTCGGATCTTGAGCAGCCGGTAAGCAGTATTGCAGCCGCCACCATACCCGCTGCTGCCTTTTCTTTGATATTCCTCATTCATTTTCTCCTTATAATCAAAAAGTGCGCAGCCGAAGCCGCGCACCGAAAAATGCAAAGCTCCGATTGCTGCGACACAACTCGTTCTCCATAAAAAGGTACACGAAAAGAGCATGCACTTTTACCAAAAGGCAAAGTGTCCTGTTTATGAAGAATATTAAGTTATGTCGCACTTTTATTATAGCACAATATCCCTGAATTTGTCAATATATTTTTCTTACGGGTAATGACGTATATCAAAAAAATATATTTTTTTTGAAAAAGCCCTTGACAAATCAGGAAAAAAGTGTTATACTTAATAAGCTTGATATTTAAGAAATGCGGGTGTAGTTCAATGGTAGAATCCCAGCCTTCCAAGCTGGTCGCGTGGGTTCGATTCCCATCACCCGCTCCACATTTACCCTGTTCGGGTCAAAGGCTCGCTATTATGCGCCATTAGCTCAGCTGGATAGAGCAACCGCCTTCTAAGCGGTAGGTCGAAGGTTCGAATCCTTCATGGCGTGCCATTTAAGTGTTCTGTTGGCAGTGTGATTCTCCTGCAAATGCACGGCGCTGTCAGCTACAATACGGTGGGTATGGCTTAGTTGGTTAAAGCGTCGGATTGTGGTTCCGAAGACCGTGGGTTCGACCCCCACTACCCACCCCATATTTAAAGGCATGGGCTTCGCTTGTGCCTTTTATGATATTTTGGGATATAGCCAAGTGGTAAGGCAACGGACTTTGACTCCGTCATTCCGCTGGTTCAAATCCAGCTATCCCAGCCACCGCGCCAGCGCGGTTTCAACTTCGGGAAAGGTTGTTCATACCTTTCCCGACTTTTCTCGAAACATGAGAAAATCTTTTTGGTAACGTTCTCACATAAGCTTATCAACCTGCATGGTTATGCGGGTTGATATTTTTTGCCCCCGAATAGTTACCAATTAGTCATTCCATGGATATTCGATCGAGTATTTCCACGGCTCTTCTCTTCGCGTGTGTATAGGTGGCTATGGAGGCTGCGGCTAAAGCTGAAACTCATAAAAAAACCGGACGCTTGGAAAATTTGCGAAGCAGTAGCTTCAACATATTAGAGATCAGGGTCATATATTTCTTAATGCTGGGAATTCCCGATTTTTGCATAAGAATTTCTTATCAAAAAGCCTTGAAATTTGAATTGATTTTGGATGTTTTTCTTGTTATAATATAACTGTAGGTCAATACCAAGTTATCACGGTCAATTACAATTTGGAAAAGGAGAATACGAACATGGCAAAAAATCTGATCATCTACTACTCCCGCAAGGGCGAAAATTATTGGAACGGCAGTATAAAAAATATCAAAAAGGGCAACACGGAGATCGTAGCCGAGTTCATTCAGAAAGCGGTCGGCGGCGATCTTTTTGAGGTAGATACCGTTAAGCCCTATTCGGCGGATTACTATACCTGCATTGATGAGGCCAAGAGCGAGCTGCACAGCGGAGCAAGACCGGAGCTTAAAAAGTACCTCGATAGTATTGATGGATACGACAATGTATTTGTCTGCGGTCCGTGTTGGTGGGGAACATACCCTTGCGCTATTTTTTCGCAGCTTGAAAGGCTGAACTTCTCGGGAAAAAAGGTGATGGCGGTCATGACCCATGAGGGCAGCGGACTTGGAAGCTGTGAACGTGATCTCAAAAGGCTTTGTTCCGGAGCAACGTTCGGGAAGGGGCTCGCCGTCCACGGTGCAGACGCGTCAAAATCCGAAAGTACCGTTGCCGATTGGGCAAGGAAGGCAGTCTGACAAGGATAATTAGTGCAATACGCGCGATTTATCGGTAACATCAGTCGGACTCGGGTGCATGGGCTTTTCTCACGCATATGGGGCGCCGACGGAAAAGTCCGAAGCCGTGAAGATGATATGTCTTTCGCGCGGAGCCTGCATATGCTGTCGGCGTATTGGGAATTTGTCCTGATCTAGGCGCATTTGGGCTAGCATTAGAGCGTATTTATAGGGCTTGGAAAGCGCGGTAACACGGATAGCCAGACCAATTAAATTATGAGAGGAGATCATAAAATGGAAAAGGACGTCGTTATTTTAACGGGCGCGGGTCAGATAGGCATGGCTATTGCCCGCAGAACAGGCTTCGGCAAGAAGATAATTATCGGTGACAAGAACGCTGCAAATGCCGAAGCGATCTCAAAGATAATGAACGACGCGGGATTTGATACACTTCCGATGGAGATGGATATTTCCTCGCGCGAGTCGATATTAAATCTTATCGCCGAAGCACAAAAGCACGGAGAGATATCCGCGCTGATAAACGCGGCAGGAGTATCGCCAAGTCAAGCGCCTATCGAGGCGATCTTAAAGGTCGATCTGTACGGTACCGCCGTATTGCTTGAGGAAGTGGGCAAAGTCATCGGATCAGGCGGCGTTGGCGTGACTATCTCCAGTCAGAGCGGATTTCGTATGCCGGCGCTCACGCCCGAGCAGGACGAGCTGCTTGCGACTACTCCCACCGAGGAATTGTTGCAATTGGAAATGCTTCGTCCGGAAAATATCCGCGATACGCTTCACGCGTACCAGATGGCAAAGCGCTGCAACGAGAAGCGCGTTATGGCGGAATCGGTCAAGTGGGGCGAGCGCGGAGCGCGGCTCAACGATATCGCTCCGGGCATAATCGTAACACCGCTTGCTATTGATGAGTTCAACGGACCGCGCGGCGATTTTTACAGGAATATGTTCGCGAAATGTCCCGCGGGTCGTCCCGGGACTGCCGACGAGGTGGCAAACGTCGCGGAGCTGCTGATGTCGCCGGCGGGAGCGTTCATCACGGGCTCAACGATACTCATCGACGGCGGCGCTACTGCAAGCTATTACTACGGACCTCTTAAACCTCAAGAATAAAACGAGATAATGCGTTGCTTGCCGAGACTCGGCTAAATATTAAACAGGTGGTTAAGAAATGTCTTGACATTTTTATTGTGATATATTATAATATAAACAGAAAATATAGGTTTAGCTTGTAGAAAAAGTATAGCAACATAAAGCCCACGCACCAGAATTTCAAAAAGTGCGCATTTTGCCTTAATGGCAAAATGCGGCACGGTTTCCGCAATCGCCCGCAGGGAGCGAACGAAGTGAGCGACCGAGGAGCGCTTGCGGAAATTTTGAAATTCCCATTTAAATCATTTGTTACTCGTCAACACATTATATACAGACTGATAGTTTTTTGTGTGAGAAAGACAAAAAATATTTTGTCAACGTTTCGCTCTCTGATCAAGCTGTTTGCAGTCAGGAAAGGATCGACATATGACGATATTAGTAATTGATGCACAGGGCGGCGGCATGGGAAGACAGATCGTCTCGGCGGTTAAACAAAATATTCCCGCTGCTTCCGTAATTGCGGTAGGCACAAATACTGCCGCAACGACTGCTATGTTAAAGACGGGAGCCGATGAAGCGGCAACGGGAGAAAATTCCGTCATAGTCGGATGCCGCAGAGCGGATATCATCGTAGGACCGATCGGGATCGTAATTGCGGATTCAATGCTCGGCGAGGTTACTCCGAAAATGGCTCTTGCCGTAGCACAGAGCAATGCGAAGCGTATTCTGATCCCCTTTAATCATTGTGATAATATCATAGCGGGTATTTCGGATCTCGGTACCGGCGTTTTGATACAAAGCGCTGTAGATGAAATAAAAAGGTCACAAACGTAAAGCCGAGTCTCTTGACAAAACGAAAAAAATGTGGTAAAATATGAATGTTGGTATGAAGTCAACTTAGGAACACAGAAGTGTTTTGGCTGAGAAATTTATTGGAATTGCTTATTGTATGCTATGAAGGTATGCGTTTTCTCTGAAGAGATAATGTGTGCCTTTTTGTTTTTGGGATATGGTTTATAAAACCTGTTTTTAGTTTTTAAGGCAATACCGCGCAATTATTTTCGAGCGGTTGCGCCGACAGATTTTTCGTCAGATTGTACAAGTTCGACGCCGGCGGGCTGACGCCCGCCAAGGAGAACTTGTGCAAGATGACGAAAAATATGCAAGCAAACGCCGACAAAGCCCAAAGGGCGGTAATTGTGCGGTGTTGCCTTAAATTTCCGGAGAATATCAATGAAAAGTGAAGCAAAACAAATTCTGGAGGCTGTGCAAAACGGCTCTCTGTCGGTGGACGATGCGCTTTTGAAATTGAAAACTGAGCCTTACGAGGATATCGGCTTTGCAAAGGTCGATCTTCATCGCAAGGTGCGGCAAGGCGCTGCCGAAGTCATTTACGGCGCGGGTAAAACGGCTGAGCAGATGATCGGGATCATTGACACGATGAAGAAAAACGGACAGGAACGCGTTTTGATCACCCGCCTCTCCTCCGAAGCAGCCGAAAAAATAACTCGGGTACATTCGATCGCTTACCATGCGAACGCAAAAATAGGAATTGTCGGCGAGCTTCCCATTCCGGACGGAATCGGAAAGATCGTGGTCGCAACGGGCGGAACGAGCGATATACCCGTCGCGGAAGAAGCGGCTCTTACGGCAGAGGTTCTCGGAAACGAGGTGACGCGGCTTTACGATGTGGGCGTTGCGGGTGTGCACCGGCTTTTGTCGCATATGGAAGATATTATGAGCGCCGCCGTCATCATTGCCATAGCCGGCATGGAGGGTGCGCTTGCAAGCGTTATCGGCGGACTTGCGGACTGCCCCGTTATCGCCGTGCCGACAAGCGTAGGTTACGGCGCTTCATTTAACGGTTTATCCGCTTTGTTGTCTATGCTGAATTCCTGTGCCGGCGGAGTTTCGGTCGTCAATATCGACAACGGTTTCGGCGCGGGGTACCTTGCAAGTATGATAAACCACATGGAGGTTAAAAAATGAAAACATTGTATTTGGATTGCGGAATGGGCGCGGCGGGAGATATGCTGACAGCGGCTCTTGTGGAACTATTGCCGGACCCCGACGCGTTTATCGAAAAAATGAACGCTCTTGCTGTTCCCGGAGTGCAGATCAAAAAGGAAAAGGCGGTAAAATGCGGTATCACAGGCACCCATATCGCTGTTACTGTTCATGGCATGGAAGAAAGCGATGAAATCCACGATCATCACGACCACGAACACGACAATACTCACGATCACCACCATGATCACGCACATCACCACCACAGCAGTATGCATGAGATCGAGCATATCATATCCGATCTGCGGCTTCCGCAAAATGTGCGGAATGACGTTCTTGCGGTTTACGGACTGATCGCGGAAGCGGAAAGTCACGCTCACGGAGTGCCGGTAACGGATATCCATTTTCACGAGGTAGGAACAATGGACGCAGTGGCGGACATCACCGCCGTATGTCTGCTGATGAATGAGCTTGCTCCCGATGAGGTCGTTGTATCTCCCGTCCATGTGGGAAGCGGTCATGTGAAGTGCGCGCATGGGATATTGCCTGTTCCCGCGCCTGCGACCGCCTATATTCTGAAGGACGTACCGATCTACGGCGGCGGTATTCAAGGAGAGCTTTGCACGCCTACCGGCGCTGCGCTTCTGAAGCACTTTGCCACTCGTTTCGGAGATATGCCCATGATGAAAACACAAGCTGTCGGATACGGTATGGGAAAGAAAGACTTCCAAACCGCAAACTGCGTCCGCGCCATGCTTGGTAATACGACCGATAAAACCGATGTCGTTTTGGAGCTGTCCTGCAATGTGGACGATATGACAGCGGAAGCTATCGGCTTTGCGATGGATCGTTTGTTTGAAGATGGCGCGCTTGAGGTCTACACCGTACCGATCGGCATGAAAAAATCCCGCCCTGGAACGTTGATCCGTGCGATGTGCAAGGAGCAGGATAAGGAAAAAATTATCGGCTCATTGTTCAGACACACCACGACCATAGGCGTACGGGAAACGGTAACTCATCGGCATATCATGGATCGAAAAACGGAAATCGTACAAACCCCGTATGGGGAGGTTCGCCGTAAGGTATCCTCCGGTTACGGCGTCAGCCGGTCAAAGTACGAGTATGACGATCTTGCGCGCATTGCAAGGGAACAAAATATCAGCCTCGATGAAGTGAAGAAGCGCCTTGGAGACCTGCAATGAAGAACAAGGCGGTCTTGAAAAGGGAGTCTTTATATGGACGCGTTACATGAGAAAAAACAGCGCCTGGAATCTTTTCTGCGAGAGCTCGGGAGCGTAGTTGTCGCCTTTTCGTCGGGGGTCGACTCTACCTTTCTTTTAAAAACCGCTCATGATGTTTTGGGTGAAAAAGCGGTCGCCGTGACCGCGCGGTCATGTTCTTTTCCCGTTCGTGAGTTTAACGAGGCAAAGGCTTTTTGTGAAAGCGAGAGTATCGAGCAGATCATTGTGGAATCGGACGAGCTTTCTATCGAGGGATTCAGCCAAAATCCAAAGGACCGCTGCTATCTTTGTAAGCGAGAGCTGTTCACAAGGATACGCCGCATCGCCGAGGAACGCGGTATCCCATATATTGCCGAGGGCTCTAATATAGACGATACGGGAGATTACCGTCCGGGGCTGATCGCTGTTGCGGAATTAGATATCAAAAGTCCGCTGCGTGAAGCCGGACTGACGAAAGCGGATATCCGACAGCTTTCCAAAGAGATGGAACTGCCCACCTGGGATAAGCCGTCTTTTGCCTGTCTGTCCTCAAGGTTTGTTTACGGAGAAACGATCACCGAGGAAAAGCTGTCTATGGTAGATCGGGCGGAGCAGAAGCTGCTTGATCTCGGATTTCGTCAGGTGCGTGTGCGCATTCACGTGAATATCGCACGAATCGAGATCGACCGTTCGGAGTTTGACAGGATCATTCAGCCTGAGATCGCGGAAGCCCTGAATCAATATCTTCATGATCTGGGATTTCTCTATGTGACCTTAGATCTCGGCGGTTATAAAATGGGAAGCATGAACAAGACTTTGGAAACGCAAAAGTGATATATGGGAAATATGTAATATGTTGTCTGTCGGGGTTCGGGAAGATGTTAGACAGGTGAATTTTATCGGGCGGTTAAAAAGGTCTTGATATTTGTGTGGTGATATATTATAATATAAATAGAGAGTATCACGATTGAGAGATGGACGGCGGAGCAGATCGGAGGCAGGTATGAAATACAGACTTGATCGTTATGGCAGTAAAATTTCCCAGCTGGGGTACGGCTGCATGAGATTCAGCAAAAAAGGAAATGCCATCGACTACGAAAAAGCGGAGAAGGAGATACTTCTTGCTATTGAAAAAGGCGTCAATTATTTTGATACCGCTTACATCTACTCCGGCAGCGAGGAATGCCTCGGACGGATATTAGATGAAAACAAATGCCGTGACAGGGTCTGTATTGCCACCAAGCTTCCGCAATATATCGTGCGTTCGGCTGCGGCGATCGATAAAATATTTAATGAGGAGCTTTCACGTCTCCGCACAGAATATATTGACTACTACCTGATGCATATGTTCACGGATCACGCGGAATGGGAGCATCTGAAGGCTTTGGGTATTCAGGACTGGATCAAGCGGCAGAAAGCGGAGGGGCGTATTCGCAACATCGGTTTTTCCTACCACGGTGAAACGGAAATGTTCCTGAGGATTCTGGACGCTTACGACTGGGATTTTTGTCAGATACAGTATAACTATCTTGACGAGCATACCCAGGCGGGAAAGAGAGGTCTTCAGGCAGCGGCAGGAAAAGGTATTCCGGTTATTATTATGGAACCTCTGCGCGGCGGTAAACTGGTCGATCTTCCGGATAAAGCAAAGGAGAAGCTTGCCTCAGACAGTAATGGCTATACGCCTGCGGAACTGGGTCTGCGGTGGCTGTGGAACCAGCCGGAAGTTACCTGTGTGCTTTCCGGCATGAATTCCGAGGATATGGTGAATGAGAACATCCGTATCGCCTCGGATGCCGAGCCGGGGCATTTGACAGAAGAAGATATGGAGATCGTTGAGCAGATCAAGCAGATCATCCGTGAACGGGAAAAGGTAGGCTGCACGGGCTGCAGGTATTGTATGCCTTGTCCAAAGGGAGTGGATATTCCTGGCAATTTCTATTATTACAATTTAATGTATATGGAGAAAAAGTCCTCCGCCCGTTTTGAGTTTGCCCAGAACATGGGGCTGCGTAAGGAACCCGGTTTTGCTTCACAGTGTATTGGCTGCGGTAAATGTGAAAAGCACTGCCCGCAGAATATCAATATTCGTGAAAAACTAAAGGAAGCCGATCGTGGTCTCAGACCGCTGCCATATAAGATTGGTATCAATGCGGCACGCAAAATCCTGATCAAATAAACGGTATAGTGTATAATTAATAATTAAGGTGCGCCGCCTGTGGCGGCTTTAGATCGCGGCGAAGCCGCGATTCTGAATTGTCAATTATCCATTATACATTGTCAATTCAGAACCAATCTTTTACAGGTAGTGGTTTTTATACGGACTGATCCCCCCATTATCACTATGAAAATGGGGGGATATTGTCTGCCTCAGCTTAGGAAATCTGCTTTTCCTTATCAAGCTCTGCTCAACGTTCCTCGGTTTTTTGATGGCAGTCCTTGACGCGCTCAACAAGTCCGTCCTCGTAAATATCGCTGCGACGGAATTTTTCAAGGACGTAATACGCTCTGTAGCCATAATTGGGTTCGGGTGTACGAAGAGTGAGGTCTATCGCGTAAAACGGCGCTCCGCCCCGCTCCATAAGCGAATTTATTTCAAGCAGTATATCGGCGGCGTTTTCGGGAGTGACCTCCTCCGTGTCGACGTAGATGGTGAGCAGCCCCGCCTCTTCGCCCAATTTGGCAATATCGAATATCCCGTCGGGAACAAGGACGCTGTCGGGCAGCCCGAAGCCGAAGTGCTCATCGTCGTCGCGCTCAAAAATAAGCTCCCCGAAATCAATATCCGATTGATAGGGATTTGAGGGGCTTTCCAGTACGCTGTCGACAAGCTCGCGGTAGCGCATATCAAGGCGCGATCTCACGTTTCCTCCGTTCAGAACACGGCTCTCGTAGTCGTCCCACCCAAATTCCCCGAATTGACCGTAATGCGCCGTAAAGCGGCAGTCCTCGCTGTTCGGCTTCGCGATATAAGCGTAATAGCTGCTGAATTTGAAGCCATAGCTCACGCCCTCCAGAACGTACCCCTCATCGGCATAATTTTCCGCGACGTATCTTTCGGCGCTGCTTTTCACAAGGTGATAAGATATTGGATTTCCCAGCAGATCGTTGGCGCCCCAAAGGAGACAGCCGATCATCGCGAAAGCAATCACGGCGGCGATTATCCTCAGCGGCAGCGGGCGCTTCAAAAAAATTGCTTTAACGTTCATTTTCCGCTCCTTTCCGCTTTTGCCTTGCCGAACGCGAAATGCAGAAGCATAGCTATAATAATTCCCATCAGCGCAAACAGACTGTAAATTATCGTCCACGCCGCAAGCTCGGAAAGAATGGGCATCGGTTCGCCGTAAACTCCCAGCGCGTTGATGATAATATTCAGTATAAACAGGATAATCGGCACCGCGAACACCGATCTCCACCTGAACGTAAGATAGCCGAATACCCCCGCGATAGGCATTATCAGACAGTTGAAAAACACATCATCGCTTGCCGTCAGGCTCAGACCAAAGTAGATGCCGAGCATCATAAGCACCGAGTATATCGCCATAAGCCGCCGCCTGACCTTCAAAAAAGCCTTCGGCGGCTCGGGCGTGTGCGTTTCGGGAATATTCCTGCCATCAAAAAGCCGCCCGCATTCTCCGCACGTCTCTATGTGCCGCCGGACCGCGGCTTCACTGTCCGCGCTGGCGACCCCGTCCTTGACGAGCGGCAGAAGATCGCGGCAGATATCACAAGTGATCCGATCATTCATAGTCAAACCCCTCCTCTTTCAGTTTCTTGCGTATTTTTTCCTTGGTTCTGAAAAACGTCACCCTCGCGGAGCTTTCGGATATCCCGACGGCTCTGCCGATCTCATAGAACGAATATCCGTCTATCCGCATAAGAGCGACCCTCCGCGGGCGCTCCTGTTCCTCGTCGATCAGCGCGTAAACGCGCTCCGTGATCTCGCGCTCCAGCAAGGCGTTCTCTGTTGATACGGCGCTTGCCTGTTCGGGCTCGGTCAGCTCGTACAGCTCTACCGCATCGATAGTCCGCTTTTTCCTGCGGAGATATTTAAACCACCGATGGCGGGCTATGGAAAAGAGCCACGTTTTAACGTCGCTTTCCGCGCGGAAACCGCCTATCGACTTCACGACCTCCAGAAACACCTCCGAGGTCAGGTCCTCCGAGAGTGAAGCGTCGCGGCAAAGGCTGTACAGATAGCGGTAAATATCCTTATAGTAGGCGGAGAACAGCTCCTCCAGTACCGACATACGTTTCACCCCTTTCACAAGATTAGTGCCGTTTTTTTGAGTTTCGTTACATACTTTTCAAAAATTTTTATCGGCAGGATCGGTAAAATCTTTAGCCGTATAAAAGAGAAGCGGGAGCTCCGCCGCGCCTGCTTCTTAAGTAAAAAACAAATTTAATATATTTTAAGGTAAAACTGCTTGATTTATAAGTTGATTTGTGGTACAATGATATACGGATAATAATGTGTGAGGACGAAAGCGTGCTATCGAGTTTACGACCTTGTGCTTATAAAAGGAGTTTTGCAATGACAAAAGAGCTAAGACAGCTATTGAAGCTGCTTAACGGTCATCGTGTTTTTATACAGACCCATAATTTCCCCGACCCCGACGCTATCGCCAGCGCTTTCGGGCTTCAGGAGCTGCTTAAACATTTCAAGGTACCGTCGACGATATGTTATCACGGCACCGACGTGCGCTCCGCCACGGCGAGCATGATAACCCTGTTGGAGATCGAGATGTTCTCCGACAAGGACATAACGATGTCGCCAGAGGACTACATAATCACCGTTGACGCACAGAAGGGCAATTCAAACATTCTCGATCTTGACGGCGACGAGGTGGCGTGTATCGACCACCACCCGACCTTCTGCGAGGAGGAGAGCTACCGCTTCAGGGACGTCCGCATAGTCGGGAGCTGCGCGACTATCATCGCGGATTATTACCGTCGGAACAGGATAAAAATGCCCGAAAAGGTCGCGACGGCGCTGCTGTATGGTCTGAAAATGGACACCAAAGATTTCACCCGCAGCGTAACGCAGATGGACATTGACGTTTTCTCCTACCTTTTCCGCCTGGCGGACAACAAGCTGATACGGCATTTTCAGACAAACGTGCTGCAATATAACGAGCTTGAGGCGTTTGCCGACTCTATGCACAGCATTGAGATATACAATGGCGTAGCCTTTGTTTTTCTTGACTTCGTGTGCGCCGACGCCTTTGTCGCCACCATTTCGGATTTCATTCTCGACCTTGACGCGGTGGTTTTCGTGGTAGTCTACTCCCGAAAGGGGAACGGCTTCAAATTCTCCGTCCGCTCCGAGCTTGACGAGCTGGATTCGGGCGCGATCACCGCGCAGGCTCTCAAGGACTGCGGCAGCGGCGGCGGACACCGCACCATGGCGGGCGGCTACGCCGACGAGGAAAAGCTCCTTGAAATCAGCGTGGACTTCCGCAAGACCATTCAGAACCTTTTCCTTACCGTCATCAATGAAAAACGCGGTATTGATGACATTATACCCGATGATCCCGAGTAATGTCTGCGATATTTATCACCTTGACTCCGAGCTTCTCAGCGTATTTCATGGCTTCATACGCGCCGCCGCTCTCGTGCTCCACACAGCACACCACTAAGTCCGAGCGCTCCACCATACTCCTGTTTCTCACCTTAAAAGCGTTTTTGTAATGCGCGTCGTAGGATTCGCTGCACACCTCTATCTCATCATAATACCCCTCCAGCTTCTTCAAGCCCGCGGTAGTATAGGGCTGAACCAGCACCAGAAAAGTATTCCCGCGGTCAATATCCTTTTTCGCGCAGCGTATGACCGAAGCCGCCATAATATCAAAATCCCCGTTTCTCCCCACGAGAAACTCCACACATTTCCTGCCCCTCATAAGCTCTCGCACGATATCGTCGAGAGCTTTTTCCGTTTTTATAGGCTCGGACATGATCCTGTGCCCAAACAAACTAACAGTAATGATCTCCATTTCATATCTCCTGATTTAAAAAAATTTTCCGCGACCCGCCCGCGAAAACTCCGCTGCGCTACGTTTTCACGGGCTCCCGCGGAAAATTTTGCTGCGTGGGCGAAACATTGATGTTGGCTTTCACTGCTTTGATCGCTTATTTTTAAGTCGCTGTAAGCTGTATTCGGTTAAAACGGCTTATATTACTATTATATATAGTTTAACTGGATATGTCAAGCGGAATTGATAGTCAAATTGAACAGAATAATGCCTTATGTATAGTACAATTATATACAGAGGTGATTCTATGGACTATGAGGAATACGAAAAGTGTTTTGGCGAAAGGCTTGCAAAGCTTCGTATGGATAAAGGCGTATCCGCCAGAGATATGAGTTTATCAATAGGTCAGAGCGCGGGCTACATCAACAACATAGAAAACAAAAACAATTTCCCGTCCATGACGGTCTTTTTCTATATCTGCGAATATCTCGGCGTTACCCCGATGGAATTTTTCGACTTTGAAAACCAAAGCCCCACCCGTTTCGCCGAGCTTTCAAAGCACCTCAAGCACCTTGACCGCGAACAGATAGAGCACCTTACGGCTCTGCTGAAAAACCTATAAAAACAAAGGCATAGCCAAAACGGCTATGCCTTAACTATTTCACCCTTGTTATTGATCGTAGTGGTCTCTGTACTTTTCGTTGACAGCCTCGATCGGTACCGAGAATCGGACGGAATCCGCATGCCAATATCCCCTGTCCGTGGGGGTATCGGGGTAAGCAATGATATACATATTGCCATACCATTCCGACGGGATATAATTCAGTCCGCTGTCCATGTCATCGCCGAGATATTGCCGCCAGTCCTCGCCGAGCAGCATTTCCATTGTAATAAGCTCCAAGGTATCGCTGTCGAAATTCGCGAAGGGATATTCGCCCGTTCCGACGCCGCGCAGTCCGACAGAGTAAAAATTCTTCCGCCTGTGAGTAGCGATATCCGTGCCGTTAGAGTGCCAGTTGGGGTCGGCTTTTCTGATAGTATCCCATGCGCGGCGCTGGAGCCCGTACCAGAGCTCGTCCTCGGCTTTTACCTCCTCGTCGGTGTGGTGTCGGTCATCGTTGAGTT
The DNA here is from genome assembly GCA_964552995.1 of uncultured Ruminococcus sp. GTDB lineage: Bacteria > Bacillota > Clostridia > Oscillospirales > Ruminococcaceae > CAG-115. The sequence continues at coordinate 4,870 of CAZKJC010000004.1, read as the reverse complement.
TTCGGGAGCCATGCAGGAGCATAGCATAGTCAACGAAAGAAGCATTGCTGTGATCTTTGTGTATTTCATATTATCCTCCGATATTATTTAACAGTAAAATAAATGTTGGTAAAATAGATGTTATCCCTTGTATCTCCGTAAAGGCTTAGCCTGCATTTGTCGCCCGCGGATATCTCGGTTATGCCGGCTATCTCGTTTACAAAATCCTCGTAGGTCATGGACTTGTATTGTATATACTCCGCCTTGGTGATATCGCCGCTGCGCAGGGCGTTGTCAAGCTCTGATCTTACCATCTCGAAGTATTCTTTGACTATTGCGGTCATTTCCTCGTCCTGAAGATAGTCCGAAACGTAGTTCCTGAATTTCAGGGTAAACGGCTTGCCGAATTCGGCGGTCATCGTGCTGTGCATCGTGTAACCGGTGGGTACCCATTCGCCGTTCTTAAGCACATAAAGCGCCGTCCTATCCGAAAGTTGGAGGGGTTCCTCCGACCAGATATTATTTTTCAGCGTGACGGTGAGTGTATCGTCGGTCAATACCGCCTCGGCACCCCCGCCGAAATAACTCAGCCGCTCCTCGGGGAACTTCTTAAGAGTTACGGCGCCGCCGCTGAATTTATATTTGCCGCAGTTGATCTTAAGTGTGTATTTCCCCGCGCCGAGCAGCTCGTCCTCCTTAGCGTAAGCCGTTATCCGAACGCTTTCTCCCGCCGCTATTACCCGCATATCCGAAACGTCGATATCCGTCACCTTTTTGCCGTTTTTCAAAAGCTGCGCCGAGGTTATCCTCACGGGATTGACGCAGGTGTTGGCAACATTGAACGTGATAGAGGTCCTGTCCGCGGGGAGCGTTTCGCTTTCGGCGGATATTCTGCATTCCGCGGCGGCGCCGCTGCTTATGTAAAAGCCGCCGTATATCGTGCTCTTGCCGCATTTCACGGCGATACGGTATTCGCCCGAGGGTCTGTCGGTGAGTCCCGAGATATCAAAGCTGAATTCTCCCTCGCGGCAGGGCTTGACGGTCTTGGTTTTTACCGTGCCCTTTACTCCCGTGTCGACCCATTGCCCGCCGTCATTGCGTTCGATGTAATATTCGCCGCCCGCCCTGACATTTTTGGCGGTATTGTTCCAGAAATAGCAGATCACCGTATTTTCGTCGGTGTACCCCCTGAACTGCGCGGGCAGATAATACCGCTGGGAGTACATACGGTAGTTATCCACCTTTTGCGACGGGGTGAGCTTGCCGCTGCTGTCGGCGCTCCAGGTTACATAGCCGTTTTCGGTGTTCTGAAGCCGTATGCTGTCCTCAAAGCGTCCCGCGACAAAGGTTTCCGTGCCTATCCTGCCGGCGCGGGGGCTGCCGTCGTTGGCGATACATTCAACGCGGTAGCGCGAGCCGGTCTCGTTTTCGCCGATCTTTATAGTGAAGTCGGGATTGCCGTCGCAGTTGTAATCGTCAAAAACAAGGCTGAATCCGTTTGTGAAGGTAAGCTCGTAGGGCTCGTAAGCCGCCTGGTTATAGTCCACGGGGGAGCTGTAAACCGCCGTGCCGTCCTCCGCGTAATAGTTATCGTCGAATTTTCCCGCGACCGTGCCGTCCTTATTTACAGTCAGATCGCGCGAGCTTGCCAACCCGATATCCGCGTAGAATATCTTTCCGTCGGAGATCATAAAAGGATTGTGGGATATCACGACGTTTCTCCTGTTTGCGGGAGTAACGGCTTTTTCCTTGTAGCTCTTCACGGCTTTTTTGTCGTTGAAAAAGTCAAAAAACGTCGCGTAGCCGCCCTTTGAGGTATTGACTCCGTACAGTCCGTCTCCCACCGTGGACAGATACGCGCCGTCGTACCCCACAATGCGGCACACGCCGTTTTCCCAGCGGCAGCGCACAAAGGCGCAGGGACCGTCATAGTAGTGGTAGAAATCGTTGTAGCCCGAATTTGAGGGCGCTTTGAAAACGCTGCCGCGCGCCACATCGTAAACGTCGAAGCGAACCTCAACGGCGAACTCCTTAGCGCCGCCGACTATCCCCGCCGCGATAAACTTGTCGTATTTCCCGCCGTCATAGGGGGAGTATCTGCCCAGCTTATACGCGCCGCTTTCGCCCGAGAGGGTGTCTAGCCATTGATAAACGCACCTCTGCGCCGCTTTTATGTAGTCCTCGTTGGTTTTCGGCTCGGAGCATTTAACGCTGCATTCAAGAAGCCTGTCGGCAGGGGAGGGATCATCGGGTAGTATCTCGGCGGCTATCTTGTCCATATCGGCATTTACGGGGTAATAGCTCCCGTCTATCAGCAGATAGTAGCCGTATTCTCCCGCCAGCTTTGAAACAACGTGGTTCGTGCCCTCATACCCCGCGACAAAGCCGTAGATACCTCTTACAAACTGACTGTCCGAAAGCTCCGTCGGCTCTGTCGCGATTATCCGATTGTAAACGGCGGCAAAGCGCTTTTTGACGCTGTCCTTGACCTCGAGAGCGTCGCCCTCGTAGGAGAAGCTGAGCTTTTCGGGGCTGCCGATAGCCGAGGGAGCCTTTGCGGCGCTCTCGATACCATAGGGATAAGAGAATGCGGAGTATGCGGCGGCGCTTTGCTCCGTAACAGCCGCGGAGCCTATCATTATAAGCGCGGACAATGCCGCGGAAAAAACAGCTTTATTTTTCATGATGTTACCCTTTCGTCAAAAATATCAATAGAAGTTCTGAAAAAACGCGTCGTTGCTGAGATTTATCTCGCAGTCGGGCAGCGCCTTTTTAAGAGCCTGCGCGTAGGAGAAATCGTCGTCGGCAATCGCCAGGGTTATATTTTTCAGCGTTTTGATACCGCCCAGTTTTTCGGCGTTTACGACCCTTGTGCCGTCGCAGTAAACGCTCTCCAGCGGCAGCTTTGTGAGATATTTGCAGTCAAGGGGCGCGCTGCCCCCGAACAGGGCGATCGATCTTAGCTTCGGGCATTTCGCCAGAGCGGAGTAATCTATGCTGCTTCCAAAAGTCTCGTCATATTGCTCCAGAGTTTTCGAGCCCTTGAAGCCGTTTAGGGTAGTTGAGATAATATGAAGCGCGGTAAGCTTTTTCAGCGCCGAAATATCCGTCCCCTTTATATTTTCTATGTAGTACAGTCCCAGCTCCGAAAGGCTGTCCATATCCTTAAGGAAGCTCCAGTCGCTGCAAGCAACGGAGGAAAGCTCAAGCGTGGTCAGCTTATCCAGCTTGCCGAGCGCGGATATGTTTTGGTTATCGTTGTAACATCTTACGTCAAGCTTTTTTAGATTTTTTATCTTGCCTATGGCTGCGAAATCTATCTTCGCACCGGAGATATCCAGCTCTTTCAGCTTTTTCAGCTTGTAGATATTCTTGCAGTCCTCCGTCCAGCCGGTCAGATCGAGGGAGGTCACCGCGGGGCACTCAAACAGACTTTTGACGTTGCTGTTAAAGGCGGAGGTATCTATATGCAGCGTCTTAAGCCCCTTTATATCATTGAGGAATGAGTAGTCATTATAGTCGCCGTACAGCCGCAGGCTTTTCAGCTTTGGCAGCTTTGCAAAGGGGATATCGTTGGTGGTTGAGGTGGTGGAGTAGGGATCGTTCGTTACATAATAGGAGAGCGCTTCGAGCTTGGTAAGCCGCGCAATGGCGGACTGATTCTCACCCTGCGCCTGGTACATATGCAGCTCCTTAAGGTTCGGCAGCTTATCCGCTATCTCCTCAAAGTCATAAACCGTATCGGTATATCCGTTCTCGCCGCCGGAGAGTATCACGCAGTCCTCGGGAATATCTCCCGCCAGCATAAGCGCCGTGTACTTGTCGCGGCTGGTGACAAACAGCTTTTCGGTGCTTGAGGGAACAAACTGATTGCCGATAAATATCCCGCTTTCGCCCTCGGCGGTGAGAGTTTCATCAAAGGTGAGTAGATCGTCGCTGTCCTCAAAAAAGCTCGCGTATATCGACAGCACTCCCTCATCAGAGCAACCGCAAAGGCTGTTGCAGAAATAATCCCTGCCGCGCTGCTGTACAGCCGACATCTGCGCGGCTACCTTGCTGTCGTCCAGCTTGCCGAGTATATATTTCGCGGAGCTCATGAATATCACTTCGTCCGATATCTCCTCCGAGCTGTTGACGCAGAATACACGAATGTGCAGTTCCGGTTCGGGGGCGCTCACGAGCTCTCCCTTGTCGTTGAAGTATATGGCGCAGTCGGAGCCGTCAAGCATTGCCGCCATATACTCCGCGCGTGAGGAAAAGCGGCTGCCGTACTTTCTGAAGCTCTCCTCGGAAAGGATAATCTCCATATCCCGCAGGAATTTCGCCATGTTGTATTCTTCGTTGGTCTCGGGGGTGATCTTTCCGCTTTGGTTCAGGCGGAAAGTGACATATCTCTCGGTTCGTTGGTCGAATGCCTGCTTCAGGGCGCTTTTGTTGTTTTCAAAAAGAGAGCCCGCGGCGGCAATATTAGCGGTGAGAGATTTGTCGGCAGGCGTCTCGGAAATTACTGCGCGGTCGGGAAGCACCTCGGCGTAAGCACCCGCGCATACGGAGCTGCTTATCGCGAGCGCAACAAGCGCCGCCGAAAGGTATCTGAGCTTTTTCATGGAATAAGTCCTCCTGTTTTAAGATAATTTTGTGGAAAAACTGTATAGGTATATTGTACCATACCGTCCACTGTTTGTCAACAGCGCGGAAACTGTTTGAGGAAATTTTTTCGGGCTGATATAAATGATAATTTATGCTGGCACGCTTATTTTGTTAGATTTGCAATGTGGAGCTCCTTTTAATTTGTTGAAGTTGAATTTGTTATGTTTATCCGTTCTTTTATTTTGGGAAAGCGGAGCTTTCACGCGCTCGGACTGGGGCTGACACCTACGGGGAGGGGGGA
>CAZKJC010000003.1:4120-27297 GCA_964552995.1 uncultured Ruminococcus sp. | reverse complement strand
CCCCCGAAGGTGTCAGCCCCGACCGGAGCGCGTGAAAGCTCCGCTTTCGCATAACAATAGAATGGAGCAACCTTTCAATTCCAACAATTACCTGCTGCTCCGCCAAATTATCATTTATTACAGAAAGGAGCTGTGCGCTTTTGCGGCAGCATTAAAAAATGGATATAGTTTTACTTGGTTCGACGGGTTCTATCGGAACGCAGACATTAGACGTCTGCCGCGCGCATAAAATCGGAGTAAGAGCGTTGTCCGCAAACAGAAATACCGAGCTTCTTGAAGCGCAGGCAAGGGAATTCAGCCCCGAGAGCGTCTGCGTGTATGATGAGAGCCGCTATTCGGATATGAAAGCAAGGCTTGCCGATACGGATATCAAGGTGCTTTGCGGCATGGAGGGTCTGTGCGAGCTGGCGCGGCTGAAATGCGGCAGGGTAGTGAACGCGGTGGTGGGAATGGTCGGACTTCTCCCCACGCTTGCCGCCGCACGAGCGGGGAACGACATAGCTCTCGCCAATAAGGAAACTCTGGTAGCGGGCGGGCGGCTCGTTACGGATTGCGTGCGAGAGAACGGAGTGAAGCTCCTGCCCATCGACAGCGAGCATTCCGCGATATTCCAGTGCCTTATGGGCGCGATGGGAAATAAATTGTCGAAAATAATCCTCACCGCTTCTGGCGGACCTTTTTTCGGAAGAAGCCGCGCAGAGCTGGAGAGCGTAACGGTAGAGCAGGCTCTTAAGCACCCCAACTGGAGTATGGGCGCGAAGATCACCGTAGACAGCGCCACGCTTATGAATAAAGGACTGGAGCTTATCGAGGCAGTGCGGCTGTTCGACGTTTCACCGGAGCAGGTGGAGATAGTGGTGCACCGCCAAAGCATAATTCATTCCGCGGTGGAGTTTGAGGACGGAGCGATGATCGCGCAGCTCGGAACGGCGGATATGCGCATACCGATACAGCTTGCGCTGACCTATCCCGAGCGGCTGCCCTGTCCCGCGAAAAAGCTGTCGCTGTTTGATGCGGGAGCGCTCACCTTTGACAGAGCGGACGAGGTCACGTTCCGCTGTCTGGCGGCGGCAAAGAGAGCTATCGCCGTTGACGGCAGCGCTCCCTGTATAGTAAACAGCGCCAACGAGGCGGCGGTAGCGCTCTTCCTTAAGGGAAAGATCGGCTTTTCGCGGATCGGCGATATCGTGACCGAGGCGTTGGAAACGCTTAAAATCGTTCAGAACCCCACAATTGACGATATAATGTCCGCAAAGTCCGCCGCGGAGGAATTTGTCGCTTCGCGGGCGGGAGTGCGGTATTGTTCGGAGGTAGTATGCAGATAGTAATTGCTATTCTTGTCTTTTGCGTTATAATAATAATCCACGAGCTTGGTCACTTCTTTGCCGCCAAGGCGTGCGGTATCTATGTGAAAGAGTTCGCGCTCGGCATGGGACCGGTTATCTTCCGTAAAAAGGGGAAGGAGACCGAGTATGTCATAAGACTGCTGCCGATAGGCGGTTCCTGCTCGATGGAGGGCGAGGACGGCTTTGACGAGAGCAGGCAGTATATGGAGGACCTTGTCCCTATGGAAAACACGGTTTTTCCCGACGACGACAAGAAGCCCGCTCCGCGCGGCTCCCGCGCCTTTAACGCAAAGCCGGTTTGGCAGCGTATGATAGTGATACTGGCGGGACCCGTGATGAATCTGATACTGGGATTTTTCGTGGTGCTCACCTCGCTTTGCTGCTCGGACGTTATAGGCTCGACCGTGATAAGTACGTTCCGCGACCAGTCCGTCAGCAGCAGCCGTCTTAAGGTCGACGACGAAATTATTTCCATTGACGGAACGCATATGTTCTGCGTTTCGGATATCGTGTATAAGCTCCAGAGCAGCGACAGGCTCAATGCCGACGGCAATCTCGTGTTTGATATAACCGTGAAGCGCGGCGGCGAGAAGATAGTGCTGGAGGACGTGGAGTTCATGACGACCTCGGGCGAGAGTGGAAACAGCATATATTTTGACTTTCTGGTGTATCGTCAGGAGAAAAATTTCGGCACGGTCATCACCGAGAGCTTCCGCGAAAGCTGCTCCACGGCGCGGCTTATCATTATGACGCTGGTGGATATGCTGCGCGGCAAATACGGGCTGAACGACTTTTCGGGTCCCGTGGGAACTATCAGCGCCATCGGCGAGGTAGCCTCCAGCCCCGATTACAGTCTTTCTGATTTCCTGAGCGTTGTATCGCTGATAACCATAAACGTGGGAATTTTCAATCTGATACCCATACCCGCGCTGGACGGCTGCCGCATACTGTTCCTGCTGATCGAAGCAATACGCCGCAAGCCCGTAAAGCCGCAGGTGGAGGGCATGGTGCATTTCGCGGGCTTCGCGCTGCTTATGCTGTTTATGCTGGTGGTAACGTTCAACGATATTCTCAGATTAGTCGCGGGAGGTCGGTCATGAGCGCAAAGACGGTAAAGGTGGGCTCGCTGGAGCTCGGAAAAGACAAAATTTATATCCAGTCTATGCTGAGCGTTCCCGCGGAGAATATCGCGGACAGCGTAAGGCAGGCTAAGGAGCTTGAAGCGGCTGGCTGCGAGATAATAAGAGCCGCCGTCCCCACGGTAAAGGACGCGGCGCTGATCTCCGCGCTGAAAGAGGCGGTGAGCTGCCCCATAGTCGCGGACATTCATTTTGACTATAAAATAGCCCTGGAGTGCGTGGCGGCGGGCGTGGATAAAATAAGGATAAACCCCGGGAATATCGGCTCGGCGGACAAGGTGCGCGCGGTGGCTGACGCCTGCCGCTCAAAAGGGATACCCATAAGGATAGGGGTAAACTCCGGCTCGCTTGAAAAGGAGCTTCTGGAGAAGTACGGCAGCCCCACTCCCGAAGCGCTGACGGAAAGCGCGCTCGGTCATGTCAGACTGCTGAACGAGTGCGATTTTGACGATATTGTCATAAGCATAAAATCCTCCAACGTGAAAACCATGATCGAAGCCTATCGGCTGCTTGCGGAAAAAACCGGATATCCGCTTCATCTGGGAGTTACCGAGGCGGGCACGGAGCGCATGGGTATCATAAAATCGGCGGTGGGGATAGGCTCGCTGCTGTGCGACGGTATAGGCGATACTATCCGCGTGACCCTTACTGCCGATCCCGTAAGGGAGGTCTACGCCGCAAAGGATATTCTGAAAGCCTGCGGCATGGGCGGCGGCGCGGAGCTGGTCTCCTGCCCAACCTGCGGCAGAACGAAGATCGACCTGATACCGCTTGCGAAACGCGTCGAGGAGCTGCTTGAAACGGTGGACAAGCCTATAAAGGTGGCGGTCATGGGCTGCGCCGTGAACGGTCCCGGCGAAGCGCGGGAAGCTGATATAGGCATCGCGGGAGGAAATGGCGAGGGTATCATCTTCAAAAAGGGGGAGATACTCCGCAAAGTCCCCGAGGACAGGCTGTTTGACGAGCTGAAAAGAGAAATAGAGCTATTGTAAAAGGAGAACATAATGAGTTTATTGGGTGAATTGCTGGCTGATTTTAATGTGGAGCTTCCCGAGGTGATCTCGGCGGGACGCGTGCTGAAGATCGTCAGAGCCGAAGCGGGAAATACGCTGAATATCAATCTGGAGCTGGACGATATCGTGACCGCCGAGGAGCTTGAAAAGTCCTCCGAAAGCATCTCAAAGGCGCTGGACGGCGCGGACGTATCGCTTTATCCCAAATTTAAAACCGAGCTTTTCACCGACGATTACATATTTGAGATAATCGGGTTTCTGAAGAATAAATACACCGGCGTGAACGGCTATTTTGACGGAGCGCAGATCGCCGCGAACGGCGCGGAGTATACGATAACTCTAAAGTCGGGCGGAAAAAATATCCTTATGGGACTGGGAATGGACAAGAAAATCGAGAATTATGTCCGCGGCTTTTTCGACAAGAATATTTCCGTGAAAATAACCGCCGAGGACGAGCTTGACCTGGACGAGTATGTGCGGCGCGAGCAGAGCGCTCCGCTCCCGCAGGTGTCCATAACCGAGTCCGCTCCGCCTCCCGCGGGACAGGCTCCGTTTTCGGGGCAGGGCGAGCGGCAGTATTCCCGCGGGGGAGGTAACAGGCGCTCACAGGTGCTTGCCGAGCCGCAGAAGATAACTCTCCCCTTTGAGCATGAGCGCTTTGACAGAGAAGCGAGCCTGTTCTTCGGCAAGGGGAATTTCGAGCCGCCCTCTCCCATGTCGGAATCCTTTTACGACCAGGACGAAGCGACCCTCTGGGGCGAGGTGTTCAAAACTGACGAGAAGACGTCCAAGGACGGAAAAACGCTTATCTTCACCGCTTATTTTTCCGACAAGACCTCCTCGCATATCCTCAAGGTGATAACCAACGCGGAGAATGCCGACGCGATAAAGGACAACATCAAATCGGGCAAGACCATACTGGTGAGCGGCAAATTCGAGGTCGACACCTTCACCAAGACCTTCAATATCCGCCCCTACTCCATCGCTTCGATAAAGACCCACTCACGCAAGGACAACGCGGAGCAGAAGCGCGTTGAGCTGCATATGCACAGCAATATGTCGGATATGGACGCGATAACTCCGCCCGCCGAGCTTATAAAGCAGGCGCACGCCTGGGGGCACAGGGCGGTCGCGATAACCGACCACGGAAACGTCCAGGCTTACCCCGAGGCGATGAATACCATTGAAAAGATCAATAAAGACGACGCGCAGATGAAGATGATCTACGGTGTGGAGGCATACTTCGTGAACGACAGCGGCGCGCTTATCTCGGGCTGCGGAGATTATCCGATAAACGAGGATATTATAGTTTTCGACCTTGAGACGACGGGTATTTCCTCCAAGACCGAGCGTATCACGGAGATCGGCGCGGTCAAGCTGCGCAATATGGAGATCGTGGAGGAATTTCAGACCTTTGTCGATCCCGAAAGGGATATTCCCGCGGAAATAACCGAGCTCACGGGCATTACCGACGAGATGGTGGCGGGAGCTCCCAAGGAGAAGCAGGCGGTCGAGGATTTCATAAAATTCGCGGGAAACGGCGTGCTTGTGGCGCATAACGCGGATTTCGACACGTCGTTTATAAGCGCTGTCTGCGAACGGCAGGGGATAGACTACCCCTATCGCTATGCCGATACCCTGGCGCTGTGCCGCGCGGCGCTCCCTCACCTCAAAAATCATAAGCTGGACACGGTGGCAAAGGAGTACAAGCTGGGGGATTTCAACCACCACCGTGCCATAGACGACGCGAAAATGCTGGCGGAGATATTCAGACAGCTCATAAAGAACGCCAGCAAGCTCGGCAAGCTGGAAAAACTGGGCGACCTCAACGGCATACTCGGCAGTATCGACGTCAAGAAGCTCCCCACCTACCATATGATAATCCTGGTGCAGAACAAGGTCGGGCTGAAAAATCTCTATAAGCTGATATCCCTTTCCAACCTGGAATATTTCTACAAGAAGCCGCGTATACCGCTGTCGGAGCTTACCAAGTACCGCGAGGGTCTGATAATCGGCAGCGCCTGCGAGGCGGGCGAGCTCTTCAGAGCGATACTTGACAACAAGCCCGAGAGCTATATCGAGAATATCGCCGCGACCTACGATTACCTGGAGATACAGCCTATCGCCAATAACCAATTCCTTGTGCGCGACAACAGGGTCGCCGACGACGAGGGTCTGCGCGAGCTCAACAGGAAGATAGTACGGCTCGCCGATAAGCTGGGAAAGCCCGTTGTGGCTACCTGCGACGTGCATTTCAAGGATAAGGAGGACGGGATATTCCGCACCATTCTCCAGGCGGGTCAGGGCTATAAGGACGCTGACAACCAGGCTCCGCTGTATTTCAGGACTACCGATGAAATGCTGGCGGAGTTTGAGTACCTCGGCAAGGATAAGGCTTTCGAGGTAGTTGTTACAAATACGAACAAGATCGCGGATATGATATCCGATGATATCCGCCCCATACCCAAGGGAACGTTTACCCCTTCGATCGAGGGCGCGGAGCAGGAGCTCCAGGACCTCTGCTGGTCGAGAGCGCACGCGTGGTACGGCGACGAGCTGCCCGAGATAGTGGAGAGCAGGCTGAAAAAGGAGCTTGACGCTATCATACAGTACGGCTTCTCGGTGCTGTACATGATCGCGCAGAAGCTGGTAAAATATTCCGAGGACAACGGTTATCTGGTAGGCTCGCGAGGGTCTGTCGGGTCGTCCTTTGTAGCGATAATGGCGGGTATCTCGGAGGTAAACCCTCTCGCGCCGCACTACCGCTGCCCCAAGTGCCGTCATAATGAGTTTGTGACGGACGGCTCCGTCGGCTCCGGCTTCGATCTCCCGCCGAAAAGCTGCCCCAACTGCGGCATTGATATGATCCGCGACGGTCACGACATACCCTTTGAGACGTTTTTGGGCTTCAAGGGAGACAAAGCGCCGGATATCGACCTTAACTTCTCGGGCGAGGTACAGGGAAAGGTTCACCGCTACACCGAAGAGCTTTTCGGTAAGGATCACGTCTTTAAGGCGGGAACTATCTCCGCCGTGCAGGACAAGACCGCCTACGGCTTCGTCAAGAAATACTGCGAGGAGCGCGGCATAGAATACAGCCCCGCGGAGATGGACAGGCTGTCCATAGGCTGCACGGGCGTCAAGAGGACGACCTCGCAGCACCCGGGCGGCATGGTAGTAGTGCCCAACGAGTACGAGGTGTACGATTTCACCCCCGTGCAGCACCCCGCCGACAAGACCGAGAGCGACATGATAACTACCCACTTCGACTTCCACGCGCTGCACGACACCATACTGAAGCTCGACGAGCTGGGGCACGATGTTCCTACGCTCTACAAGCATTTAGAGGATATGACGGGAATGAAGATATCCGACGTTCCCACCACCGACCCCGAGATATACAAGCTGTTTACCTCCACCGAGCCGATAGGGCTTACCTATGACGATATAGGGGTATACAGCGGGACCTACGGCATTCCCGAGTTCGGCACGGGCTTCGCTATGCAGATGCTGAGGGACGCGCAGCCGAAGAACTTCTCAGACCTGCTCCAGATATCGGGTCTTTCCCACGGAACGGATGTATGGATAGGCAACGCAAAGGATCTGATAGCGGACGGCACCTGCACCATTTCCGAGGTTATCGGAACGCGTGACAATATCATGGTCTACCTTATGCATAAGGGCGTAGAGCCGTCGCTCGCGTTCAAGATAATGGAGATAACCCGTAAGGGCAACGCCTCCAAGCTGTTTGACGATAACATCTACCAGGCGTTCAAGGACAACAACGTCCCCGAATGGTATGTTGAGAGCTGCAAGAAGATCAAGTATATGTTCCCGAAGGCTCACGCGGCGGCTTATGTTACCGCGGCGGTAAAGCTGTGCTGGTTCAAGATAAACCGCCCCAGCGAGTTCTACGCGGCTACCCTCACCAAGCATACTGAAAATCTCGAGCTTGACATAATTTTACAGGGAAAAGAAGCGGTGCGCAAGCGTATGAAGGAGCTCCAGGCGATACCCAAGCCACAGGCAAAGGAAAAGGGAATGCTCGAAGCGCTCCAGCTGGTGCATGAGATGATGTGCCGCGGCATAAAGCTGCTGCCGATAGACGCGAAGCTCTCCGAGGCGGTAACCTACCGCGTCGAGGAGGACGGGCTGCGGCTGCCGTTCCTGGCGGTGTCCGGCTGCGGCGAAAACGCGGCATACAAGCTCAAGGACGCGATAAACTCCGGCAAATGCAACTGTATCGACGAAATTCAGCAGGAGAGCGGCGTGAACAGCTCCGTGCTGGATAAGCTCAAGGAGTACAACGTGTTCAAGGGTATCCCGCAGTCCGCGCAGCTTTCGCTGTTCGATTTTTGATATATTGCCGCACAGCGCTATTGTGGCGCTGTGCGGTATGCTGTAATAACGGGAGCGCTGTTGAATGTTTTAGGCATATTTGCCGAAAAAGATTTGCGCTCCTTGACAAAATATATATAATGTGATATTATAGTAGTGTGATAACATAGTGTCGCTTTAATATAATAAAACAGAGAGGAAATGGAAATTGAAAAGATATGATCTGCTGACCCCCGAGGGGACGAGAGACCTGCTATTTGAGGAGTGCGCCGCAAAGCGCGCGATCACCGAGGGTCTGACCGACCTGTTTGAGAGCTACGGCTACTCCGAGGTAATGACCCCGGGGCTGGAATTTTTCGACGTGTTCAACGGAAAGGTGCGGTATTTCCCGCAGGAGACCATGTACAAGCTGGTGGACGGCAAAAACAGGCTGATGGTGCTCCGTCCCGACAACACCATGCCGATAGCCAGACTGGCGGCGACCCGTCTGCGCGGGGAGCAGCTCCCGCTGAAGCTGTTTTACAATCAGAGCATTTTTGTGGTAAATCCCAAAAACAGCGGCAGGGACGACGAGTTCACCCAGAGCGGCATTGAGATACTGGGCGGCAAAAGCGGCGCGGCGGACGTTGAGGCGCTCTCGCTTGCGGCGAAGGCGTTGGCGATATGCGACGAGGATTACCGCCTTGAAATAGGCGACAACGGATTTTTCCGCGAGCTTATCCCGCAGCTCGGCGCTGACGAGGAGCAGGCGGAGAGCATTCGCGAATTTATCGAGACCAAGAATTATCCCGCGTTGGGAGAGATACTGAGCGGGTACGACAATAGTGCCGCGGCGGCTATCGGAAAGCTCCCCGCGCTTTTCGGCGGAAAAGAGGTTTTCGCCGAGGCGGAGAAATATATGTTCACCGATCCGCTCAAAGCGCGGCTTAATGACCTTAAGGCGCTGTATGACAGCATTTGCGAGATATGCCCCGCCGACAGGATAAGGGTAGACCTGGGGCTTGTCCATAAAAAGAATTACTACACGGGAATATTGTTCCGCGGGTATGTCGAGGGCTACGGCCGCCCCGTGCTCTCGGGCGGGCGCTATGACAAGCTGCTTGGCGATTTCGGCAGGGAAGCGGCGGCGATCGGCTTCGCGGTGAACGTCGAGGCGGCGGCAAAGGTGCTTTACGCCCGCGGCGTGGGAGTATCCGCGCCGGACGTGCTGGTCCACGGCGAGCAGGGCGCGGAAGCGGCGGCGTTAAAGCATTGCGGGGAGCTTATCTCCGAGGGTCTCACGGTGTACCATTCGCTGTTTGAGTGCCCGAAATGCGTGGAGGAATACGCGAAGTCGCACAATATCCGCCGCGTTGACATAGTATCGGCGGACGGCTCGGTCGAGACAAAGGAGGTGTGAGCATGAACAGAAAGGTAAGGATAGCTCTCACCAAGGGCAGGATAGAAAACAGGGCGGTAGAGCTGCTGGATAAGATCGGCTACGACACAAGCGAGCTGAAAAACAAGGGCAGGCGGCTCATTCTCTCCATACCGAACGAGGATATAGAGGCGGTGCTCGCAAAGGCGGCGGACGTTATAACCTATGTGGAGCACGGCGTATGCGATATCGGCGTTGTCGGCAAGGACACGATAATGGAGCACGGCGGGAAGTTCTTCGAGCTGCTTGATCTGGGCTTCGGGCGGTGTAAATTCGCGCTTGCGGGCAAAAAGGGCAGCAGCTTCTACGACGGCTACGGCGTAAAGACCGTCGCTACCAAGTACCCCGCGGTAACGCGCGCCTTTTTTGAAGCAAAGGGTATGGACGTAGATATCGTCAAGATAGAGGGCTCGGTGGAGCTTGCCCCGTTGGTGGGTTTGTCCGACGGGATAGTGGATATAGTGGAAACGGGCACGACGCTCAAGGAAAACGGTCTGGAGGTTTTTGAGGACGTTGCGCCGATCTCCGCGCGGCTTATCGTCAACACGGTAAGCATGAAGCTCAAGCAGGAGCGGATCTCGGAGATAGTAAGACTGATTGAGGAGAATTGTGATGATAAGAATAATTAAAGCGAACGGCGACGAAAAGAAGTTTCTCGCCGAGGTGGAAAAGCGCTCGGGCGAGGTAAACACAGAGGTCGAAAAGACCGTAAGGGCGATAATCGCCGATGTAAAGGAAAACGGAGACAAGGCGGTAAAGGAATATACCGCGAAATTCGACTGCCCGAACGCGCAGTATTACCGCGTTCCCGACGAAGCGATACAGGACGCGCTCACAGAAGCCAACGAGCGCGATCCCGAGCTTGTGGAGGCTTTGTTGAACGCGGTTGAGAACATCACGGCGTTTCACCGCAGACAGCTCCGCGAGGGCTTCTGCGTTACCGAGCCGAACGGCGTTATAATGGGGCAGCGCGTGCGCGGTCTGGACAGGGTAGGACTGTACGTTCCCGGGGGAACGGCGGCGTATCCCTCGTCGGTTCTGATGAACGCTATTCCCGCCAAGATAGCGGGGGTAAAGGAAATAATCATGGTTACCCCTCCGCTCAAGGACGGCACGGCTAACAAGGATATCCTGCTGGCGGCGGCGCTGTGCGGTGTTGACAGGGTATATCTCGCGGGGGGAGCGCAGGCGGTGGCGGCGCTTGCTTTCGGCACGGAGGAGATACCCAAGGTATCAAAGATAGTAGGTCCCGGCAATATTTTCGTTGCGACCGCCAAGAAGCTGCTCTACGGCACGGTGGATATCGACATGATAGCGGGACCCAGCGAGATACTTGTGCTGGCTGACGAGACCGCGAACCCGAGGTATCTCGCCGCCGATCTGATGTCCCAGGCGGAGCACGACAAGCTGGCGAGCGCGATAATGATAACCACCGATATGGATATAGCGGAGCGCACACGCGACGAGATAGAGCGCCAGTCCGCGGAGCTTTCCCGCAAGGAGATCATCGACTGCTCCATAGACAATTACGGCGCGATAATCGTGTGCGACGATATGGACTACGCGGTAGAGCTTGCCAACACGCTCGCGCCCGAGCACCTGGAGGTCGTGACAAAGTACCCCATGGAGTATATCGGCAGACTGGACAACGTAGGATCGCTGTTTCTGGGGCAGTATTCCCCCGAGCCGCTTGGCGACTACTACGCGGGACCGAATCACGTTCTGCCGACGAGCGGCACGGCGCGGTTCTTCTCGCCGCTGGGCGTGGATAGCTTCATAAAGCGTTCCAGCTATATTTATTACACAAGAGAGGCGCTGCTTGACGCGGCTGATGATATCATTCTTATCGCCGAGCGCGAAAAGCTCACCGCTCACGCAAACTCCATCAAGGTCAGAAAAGATGAGCGTTTATCGTGAAAACTTTATCGTCAGGGCGATAAAGTCCGACAGGCTGAAAACGCTCACCGCGCTTTTCGACTACAACGACGTTGAAGCTATGATAGACGAAAACCGCCGCATGATAGAAAGCGGCGCGGGAGATATCTTCTGCCTTTATTTAATGGATAGGTTAGTGGGCGAGCTGCACGTCAGCTACAAAAGCGATGACAAGGACAAAACCGCCGGGGGCAGAGCCTACCTCAGCGCCTACCGCGTACACGAGGACTTTCAGAACCGCGGGCTGGGGAAATTCCTGCTGCGGACGGTGATACAGCGGCTGACCGCCAGCGGTTACAGTGAGCTTACGATGGGCGTTGAGGACGATAACGACCGCGCCAAGCATATCTACGAGAGCTTCGGTTTTACGGAGCTGCTTGCCCGCAAGCGCGAGGAATATCAGGGCGACAGCTATGAATATAACCTTTATTTAAGGCGTTCGCCCGTCCTACGGGATTTTATATTCATAAGCGGCGCGAGCGGCGTGGGGAAATCCACCCTGGCGCGGGCGCTTTTCGCGCATTACCGCGGAGCGCTTGTGGAGCAGAACCAAGCTCCCGAGTTCGGCAGCTTTGAAGGTAACGAGGAGATAGGCGGACTTTTTGAGGAGCGTATCTGCTGGGACTGGTTCGTAACAACGCTTATGAGCTACAACAGAAGATGGATAAAAAATATTGTCGCGGACGATTTTGACGATCTGCGCTGCGCGGATATTCCCTTTATATTCAAGGGCTACGATTATATAATGATAAGACTGGTGTGCAGCGATCATGAGCAGAATTATCGTCAGATGAAAAACCGCGGCGAGGGTCTTATTGATTTTGAGCTGCTGGAAAAGTCCTCGGCGAAGATAAACAGCCGCGCTCCTCTTGTAAATGAGGTAATAATCGACACGGCGGGGAAGTCTCCCGAAAAGGTATTCCAAGAAGCGGTAAAGCTGATAGATAACCACAAATGCCTGTTTGAATACGATTATGAAAAGCCGCCCATGGAGGACTTCTATTCATGGGTATTTGCAAACGGATTAAGATAAGGAGCTTGGAATGAATATACTTATCACCGGAGGAACGGTATTCGCAAGCCGCTTCTGCGCGGAATACTTTCTGAAAAAGGGACACAGCGTTTATGTGATAAACCGTAACACAAGACCTCAATCCGAGGGAGTGCGTCTTATCGAATGTGACAGGCACGACCTCGGCGACAGGCTCAAAGACTTATATTTCGATCTGGTTCTGGACGTTACGGCGTATAACGAATGTGACGTGAAAACGCTTGTTTCGGCGCTCGGCGGTTACGGAAAATATATTCTGATAAGCTCAAGCGCGGTGTACCCCGAGACCCTTGAAATGCCGTTCAAGGAGGAGCAGGAGTGCGGCTTCAATAAATTCTGGGGAGATTACGGCTTGAATAAGCTCGCCGCCGAGCGGTATCTGCTGCAAAATGTCTCCGACTGCTATATTATCCGCCCGCCCTACCTTTACGGTCCGATGAATAACCTCTACCGTGAAGCGTTCGTATTCGAGTGCGCGGAGCGTGATATGCCGTTCTACGCGCCCGACGGCGGCTCAATGCCGCTTCAGTTTTTCTATATCGAGGATATGTGCGGATTTGCGGAGATACTTATGGAGAAAGCGCCCGCGCGGAAAATTTTCAATGTCGGCAACAAGGAAACAGTGACCGTTGAGCAATGGGCGAGAATGTGCTATCGGGTTCTTGGCAAAGTGCCCGAGATACGCTGCGTAACGGGGCACAATACTTGGGAATACTTCTGCTTCCGCGATTACGGCTATTGTCTTGACGTTACGGAGCAATACGGGCTTATGCCCGACGCAAAGCCGCTTGACGAGGGCTTAAGAGAATCCTATAAATGGTTCAGAGATAACAGGGAGCTTGTCCGCAGAAAGGATCATTTCAAATATATCACCGAGAATTTTGAGGGAGGAAAGCTATGAGAACAGCCGAAATAAACAGAAAAACAAAGGAAACGGACATCTCCGTCAAGCTGGATTTAGACGGCGGAGAGGTCAATATTGATACGGGAATAGGCTTTTTTGACCACATGCTGACGGCGCTGGCGGTGCACGGCGGCTTCGGGCTTACCGTTAAGGCGGCGGGCGATCTGAACGTGGACGGTCACCACACCGTCGAGGACGTGGGAATAGTGCTCGGAGCGGCATTCGCGCAGGCTCTCGGCGACAAGTCTGGGATTATGCGCTACGGAAGCTGCTATATCCCCATGGACGAAGCACTGGGCTTCTGTGCGCTGGATATAAGCGCGCGCCCCTATCTGGTATTTAAGGCGGGCTTCACCAACGAAAGGGTGGGAAAGTTCGACACCTGCCTTACCGAGGAGTTTATGCGCGCCTTTGCCTTTAACGCGGGCATAACTTTGCACCTTTGCTGCGAGTACGGCAGCAACGACCATCATATAATTGAAGCGCTGTTCAAGGCGCTTGCTCACGCGCTAAAACAGGCGGTAAGGCTCAATGAGAGCGGCGGCGCGCTGTCCACGAAGGGAACGCTGTAATGCAGGGCTATAATCTTATCGCGGTATTCTCTCCCGACAAAAGCAAATTGCTTATGTGCCGCCGTATCAAAGACCCCTACAAAGGGCTGATAAATTTTGTGGGCGGCAAGATTGAACCAAACGAAAACGGCGAGGACGCGGCATATCGGGAGCTATACGAGGAAACGGGAATAACCCGCGCCGACATAAGCCTTGTCCACCTTATGGATTTTACCTATCCGCTTGACCCCTGCTATGTGGAGGTCTACGTCGGGCGGCTCGTGAGAGAGGTAAAGGTTGAGGGCGAGGAAAATCCGCTGTTCTGGAGCGGCTTGGAGCATAATTTTTTCGATATGACGAAATACGCAGGCGAGGGAAATATCGGGCATATTATGGAGCATATAAAGCTGAACAGCGACAGAATATTCGGAGAACAGAATAACAGTTAGCAGAGAGTTCGCTATGCCCATAAAATTCCAAATACTGAAAGGATAAATATATGATAGCAATAATTGATTACGGCGCGGGAAATCTGTTCAGCGTAAAAAACGCGCTGGACTTTCTCGGGCTTGAGAATAAGATAACAAACAGCGCGGAGGACCTGATCTCCGCCGACAGACTGATACTCCCCGGGGTAGGCGCGTTCCCCGACGCTATGCGTATGCTGGGGGAAACGGGGCTTATCGGGGTGATAAAGAGCGAGGTAACCAAAAAGCCGCTTTTTGGTATCTGTCTGGGTATGCAGATGCTGTTTGAAAAGGGCTATGAGTTCGGCGAGACCGAGGGGCTGGGTCTGATAAAGGGCAGCGTTAAGCTGATGCAGCCGGAGGGTCTGCCTATACCTCATATCGGTTGGAACTCACTGGAATTTAATGAAAAGTGCCCGCTTCTGGATAAATGCGCGGAGGGGGAGTATGTCTATTTTGTGCACTCCTACGCGGCGGAATGTCCCAAAGAAAACGTTGCGGCGTACTGCGATTACGGAATGAAGGTACCCGCTCTGGTGTATGAGGGGAACGTGTTCGGCGCGCAGTTCCACCCCGAAAAAAGCGGAGAGACGGGGCTGAATATCCTGCGGTGCTTTGCAAAGGTGTAAAAATATGAAATTCAAGAAAATAACGGTCTGCCTTGACATGCTCGGCTGCCCGAACAGGTGCAGGCATTGCTGGCTGGGCAACAGTCCGAACGGCAGCCTTACCGCGGACGATCTGCGTTATACCGCGGAGCAGTTCCGCCCTTATGCCAGAAAGCTGGAGGTGTACGACTGGTACCGCGAGCTGGACTACGGCGATAATTACAAGGAGATGTGGGAGCTGTGCGCGGAGCTTTCCGACGAGCACGCGCCCCATTTTGAGCTTGTGAGCTTCCGGCGGCTTGCCCGCGATGAGGAATACGCGAAATGGCTGGCGGGACTGGGCTTGAAATACGCGCAGCTCACGATGTTCGGCGACGAGAGCATGACGGACTATTTTGTCGGCAGGCGCGGCGCGTACAAGGAAATATTAAAGTCGATAGACGTGCTGCTTGAAAACGGTATCTGCCCGAGAATACAGATGTTCCTTAACGAGCGGAATATAAGCCATCTGAATTATATGGAGCGATTGCTTGACGGGTTGAGATTGGAGGAGCGCTGCCGCGAGATCGGCGGGGAGTTTTCCTTTTTTATCCACGCGGGGAGCTGCGACGGAGAAAACGAGCGGTTTTACGACCGCCGCGTCACTCCGCAGATGACGGAGCGCATTCCGAAGCGCCTTGCGGAGCTTACCGTGAAGCATTTCGGCAAAAACAACATCTATGAGGTTTTCGGCGAGCCCGAGCACAAGCTGTACAGAGCAATGCTCAATGATAATTCCGTGAGAGATATCGTAAGCGACAGCCCCGTATTTTATGTGGATAAGGACTTTAATGTTTACCCCAACATTACCGCTCCCTCGAAATATTGGTGTCTGGGGAATCTGAAAAGTGATGGGATAGATACCGTTATCGAAAACTACCGCGGAAACCTCGGGTATGCCGAGGGAGTGTTCCGCGACGTTCCTTTGAGCCATCTTGTAAAGACCTGCGGCGTAAAGGACGGCATGGGAATGTTCTCAAGAGATGATTATATAATCTACCTGTTGAATAAATACTGCCGCAAAATGGGGCACTGTAACGAAAGAGGAGAATGAAATGGTAATTTTACCCGCAATCGACATCAAGGACGGAAACTGCGTCCGCCTGTTCAGGGGCGACTACGCGACCGCGGAAAAGGTCGCCGAAAATTATCTTGATACCGCGATATCCTTTGAAAAGGCGGGTGCGGAGTGGATACACATGGTCGATCTTGACGGCGCAAAGGCGGGCAGACCCGTCAATACGAAGATATATACCGACGTTGCCGAAAAAACTAAGCTCAAGGTCGAGGTGGGTGGAGGTATACGCAGCATTGAAACTATCGAGGAGTACCTGAAAATGGGTATTTCGAGAGTGATCTTAGGCTCTGCCGCGCTGAAAAATCCGCAGCTTGTCAAATATTCTGTGGAGAAATTCGGCAGCGAGAAGATCGTTGTCGGCATTGACGCGCTGAACGGAATGGTCGCGACAGAGGGCTGGCTTGAAGCCTCCGACGTGAATTATATCGACCTTGCCAACAAAATGATCACCTACGGCGTGAAGTATTTTATCTTTACCGATATATCCAAGGACGGCACGCTTTCGGGTGTGAACGCACAGCAGCTCAAAGCGCTGTACGACGGTACGGACGGAAAGTGCGATATAATAGCCAGCGGCGGCGTTCACACAATGGAGGATATTGTTATCTGCAAGGAAATGGGTCTGTACGGCACTATCTGCGGCAAAAGCATATATTCGGGAAGTCTTGATCTCGCGCAGGCAATAAAGACCGCAAAATAATATCGCGGGAGGAATACCATGAGAACCGACATAATAGAATATCTGGAAAAAGAGGTAAAAGTGCGCTGCGAGAGCGAAAGCAACTTTTTCGGAATGGGCTGTTATTATCATATTCGGGCGGTAGTGGAAAACGCGGCATTTCTCGCGGAAAGATACGGCGGAGATATCGAGGTCGTGACAATAGCGGCGTGGCTGCACGATATCGCTTCGGTTACGGACTATTCGCTTTATGAGGAGCACCATATTCACGGCGCGGAAATGGCGGAGGAAATTCTGGGCGGTTTTGATTATGACAGCGAGAAAATTCAACTTGTGAAAAAGTGCATTCTCAATCATAGGGGGAGCGTGCTTGCCGAAAAGCAGAGCATAGAGGAAATATGCGTCGCCGACGCGGACGCGATCTCTCATTTCGATTCCGTGCCGTCTCTGTTTTATCTTGCGTATGTCAGGCGAAACCTTGCCATAGAAGACGGTGTAAAATTTGTCAGGGATAAGCTGGAGCGAAGCTATAAAAAGCTGTCCGAAAAAAGCAGGGAAATATATGCGGATAAGTACAGCGAGGTCATGAGAGTTTTAAAATAGGGAGGACTGCAAATGCTTGCAAAAAGAATAATCCCCTGCCTTGACGTGCGCAACGGCAAGGTGGTAAAGGGAGTAAATTTTGAGGGAATAAAGGACATCGGCGACCCCGTGGAGCTTGCCGTGGAGTATAACAGGCAGGGCGCGGACGAGATAGTGTTTTACGATATAACCGCTTCCTACGAGGGGCGCGGGGTGATGCTCGACGTTGTGAGAAATACGGCGAAGCAGGTCTTTGTACCGCTGTGCGTGGGCGGTGGGATATCCTCGGTGGAAGATTTCCGCGATACCCTGCGCGCGGGCGCGGATAAGGTATCGGTGAACTCGCAGGCGGTGAAAAATCCCAAGCTGATAAGCGACGCGGCGGAGATATTCGGCAGCCAGTGCGTGGTGGTGGGAATAGACGCGAAGCGCAACGGCAAGGGCGGCTATTCCGTTTATATAAACGGCGGGCGAGTTGATATGGACCTAGACCTCGGCGACTGGGTGAGGGAGATAGAGAAGCGCGGCGCGGGCGAGATATGCCTTAATTCCATAGACACCGACGGCGTGCGCGGCGGCTTCGATACCGAAATGCTGAATTTCGTCTGCGAGCGGGTAAATATCCCCGTGATAGCAAGCGGCGGCTGCGGCGCGATAGAGCACTTCTCGCAGGTGTTTGAGCAGACAAGGGCGTCCGCGGCGCTGGCGGCTTCGCTGTTCCATTTCGGGGAGCTTACCGTTGGAGAGGTAAAGCGGTATTTAAAGGAGCACAATATACCGGTGCGCTAGTTTTGGGGAGGAGCAATGGCAAAAATATTCTGTTTTTCGGGAACTGGCAACAGCCTTTACGCCGCGAAGAAAATCGCCGAGGGTATAGGCGCGGAGGTTCTCCCTATGAGAGATCACGGCGAGATCAATGATGATCTGATAGGCTTTGTGTTTCCCGTCTACTTCTGGGGCTTGCCGCTGACAGTTGATAGATTTCTTGACAATATCCGTATTACAAATAAATCAGCCTATGTTTTCGCGGTGGCAAGCTACGGCGGCTTTGCGGCGGGAGTTGTCGGCGCGATAGGGAAAAAACTCTCGCGGCAGGGTGTGAAGCTCTCCTACGGAAAAAGCGTCAAAATGGGGGAGAACTACATTCCCGCTTTCAACGCAAGGGACAACGACAGTATCTGGAGCGGCGCGGACAAAAGGCTTGACAAGATCGTCGCCGATATAAAAAGACGAAAAACCAATTCGGTTTTTCCGTATACGTTTATAAACAAGGCGGTTCACGGAAGCTATCCGCCGCTTAAAACGGATTGCGGCAGCCTGTTTTCGGTTGAAGGCTGTATAGGCTGCGGGCTGTGCGAGCGGCTTTGCCCTAATGAAAATATCAGAATAAAGGACGGCGCTCCGGTTTTCGGGAGCAGCTGCGAGCTGTGTCTGAGCTGCCTTAATAACTGTCCCCAAAACGCCATCGACTACAATAACTCAACAAAGGGCAAGGAGCGGTATAAAAACCGCAGGGTCAGCGTAAATGAATTGATTGAATTTACAGGCTCCGAAAGGAAAAACGATGGATAAATTATTCAAAAAACCGAGCCATAACGCGCAAAGCGTTATGAATTACCTGGGCTGCCCCTGCGAGTATTTCCCCGCGGGCGGCAGCGTTGCCGCGGTGGCCAACGCCTACGATGACGCTTTCTCAAAGCGTGAGATAGGCGGCTATACTCCCATAATTTTTGTTATTGAGGAATATATGGATTTCGATGATGATCAAAGCTCGGCTGATCTGCAGAAGCGGGTATTTGCCGCGCCGCCCGTTGACGCACGGGAGTGGTTCTAAAAGGTGCTTTCAAGCTATAAAGAGGACTACGGCGAGGATTTGGACAGCGTGGTCGGCGAGATGAAAAACGGTCAGCCTATGACGGCGCTTTCGGGCTTTGTGAATTTCGGAACGCGCAAAAGTCAAGAGTGCGTTCTCGCGAAGATACCCGTTAAAAATCCTTGGGAGATATTCGCGTGGTTCCCCTTCGGCGGCTGGAATGAGTGTCCGGCGCCAGAGGAAATGCTGTGGATAGGGAAGTACTGGTATGAGAAATACGGCGCTGTCCCCGCCGTGATGACCCGCGACGTGCTGGAGTTTTCGGCTCGCCCGATTCGGGATAAAAGCGCGGCTCTGGGGTTGGCGCTGGAGCAGTTCGCGTTCTGCTCCGATATTGTTTTCCAGGGAGTTGACACCATAGGCTGCCTTGCGGATTCGCTGACAAAATCCTCGGTGTGGTATTTCTGGTGGGACTGACAGATTTGGAGGGATAATTTTGTTCGGGATATTTAAAAAGAAAAATGCGCAGGGCGCCCAAATCTCAGAAGCTCCGAAAAAACAGGAGGAAAGTGCTTTGAGCGAGGCGGCTCGGAAGATGATAGAATATCTGGGCTGTCCCTGTGAGCATTTTCCGGCAGGGAGCAGCGAAAGCGCCGTTATCGCCGCATATAAGGAAGCGCGTGAAAAAAGCGGCGGCGAATATCTCCCCGTCACAGTTTCCGTAAGCGATATTTTGGTGGAATGTATCGAGGAATATGGCAGAAATGCCGAGGAGCTCCGCGCGTACCGCGAAAAACTGCTTTCCGAGCCGCTTGCAAATGCCGAAAGATGGCTTGCGGAGAATATCGCGGAATATAAGAGCAATATGGGCGATAAGTTTTATTCCGTGGTTATTGGGAAGTATATCGACGACGAATTTAATGTCAACGACAGACTTGTGGGATTTCTCGGCTTTGATTTTAATAGCGATACTCGTCCCGTCAATGAGTGTATTCTTGCTAAGATACCTGTGAAAAATCCGTGGGAGGTCTTCGCGTGGCTGCCCTTCGGCGGCTGGAACGAATGCCCCACGCCCGATATCATGATGGCGGTAGCGAAGTATTGGTATGATCGTCACGGCGCTGTACCTGCGACGATCTCACACGACATACTGGAGTTTACCGCGCGCCCCATTGAGGATAGGAAAGCGGCACTGCGTCTGGCGTTGGAGCATATGGCGTTTTGCTCCGACTGCATTTTTCAGGGATACGGAACCGCGGGACGGCTGGCGGATTCGCTTTCAAAGTCTTCATTGTGGTATTTCTGGTGGGATTGATATTCTGCGGTCATATACGTTTTTGATTATAATATTTGTGCATGTGCTTGACAAAGCACATATAATGCAGTATAATATATACTAAGGAGATGATGTTATGTCTACAACAAATATTACTATCAGAATGGATACGGAGCTTAAAAAGCAGGCGGAAGAGCTTTTTTCCGACCTCGGGCTCAGCATGACGGCGGCTTTTACGGTTTTCGCTAAGCAGGCGGTAAGAGAGCAGCGTATCCCGTTTGAGCTTACAAGAGATGTTCCCAATATCGAAACGCTTGCGGCAATGAAAGAAGCGGAGGATATCATGTTAGGAAAGGTGAAAGCCAAAGGCTATACAGACCTTGATGAGCTTTTTAGGGATTTGGCAGAATGAAATATACGGTTTATATGACCGCACGTTTCAGAAAGGATTATAAGCTGGCAAAAAAACGAGGCTTTAAAATGGAGCTTCTGGAGCAAGTGGTTGATTTTCTCGCGAAAGGTGAGATACTTCCCGAAAAATACAAGGATCACGCTTTAAGCGGCGATTATCTTGGATTTCGTGAGTGTCATATCACACCCGATTGGCTTTTGGTTTACGCCATCAAAAACGAAACTTTGGTGTTGACCCTATCACGCACCGGAACGCACAGCGATCTTTTTTAATATAAACCGACAACGAGGTGAACAATTATGGTTGATTTTCCCGAAAGCTACAAGGACGAAGCGTTGAAATATGCCGTTATAGCGGCAAGATACAAGGGCAAGTGGGTATTTGCAAAGCACCGCGAGCGCAATACGCTGGAAATACCCGGCGGACACCGCGAGCTGGGCGAAAACATAGCGCAGACCGCCGCGCGTGAGCTATACGAGGAAACGGGGGCGCTGAAATACTCTTTAAGACAGCTCTGCCCCTACCATGTGAATGATTACGGTATGCTGTTCTACGCCGAAATAGAGGAGCTCGGAGAGCTTCCGCCCTCGGAGATAGAGCGCGTCGAGCTGCTTGACGAGCCGCCCGCGGAGCTGTCGGAGTGGACATACCCCGGGATACAGCCCGTGCTTCTGGAAAGGATAAGGGAGATAATGAGCAAGGAGATCGATCTGAAAAGGTATTTCAAAAAAGGGGATCTTATCCCCGCCATAGTGCAGGACGCGGAGAACGGTGAGGTGCTTATGCTCGCCTATATGAACGAGGAGAGCCTGCGGAAAACGCTTGAAACGGGCTACACCTGGTTCTGGAGCCGTTCGCGGCAGGAGCTTTGGAACAAGGGCGCGACCTCGGGACATCTGCAAAAGGTCGTGGAGATATACGGCGACTGCGACGACGACACGCTTCTGGTAAAGGTGGAGCAGATCGGCGCGGCGTGTCACACGGGCAACAGGACCTGCTTTTTCAACAGAATAAAATAAAAAAGCCCTTGACAAATTCGGCGTTCACTGGTATAATATAAATATGAACATTTTTGCGGAGGGCAAAAGAGGGGCTTATGAGTATCGAATTGCTTTACGGAACAGGCAACAGCGCAAAGCTGCGATCAATGAGAGAGATACTTGAGCCTCTGGATATAAAGATCATCGGACTTAGTGATATGAAAGAAGTCCCGAGTGTGGACGAGAGCGGCAGCAGCCCTCTTGAAAACGCGCGGATAAAGGCTTTGACCTACTATCATTTTTACGATATTCCGGTGTTTTCCTGCGATTCAGGGCTGTTTTTTGATGATCCCAACTTTCCCGCCGAGCTCCAGCCCGGGGTAAACGTGAGGACGGTCGGCGGCAAACGTCTTTCCGACAAGGAGATGACAGCCTATTACGGCGGGCTCGCCGCAAAATACGGAAGATTGACCGCAAGGTATAAGAACGCGGTCTGCTTTGTGCTGTCCGAAAACATTATAGCGGAGAGCATGGACGACAGCCTTTCGGGCAATCCGTTCTATATCGTGGACAAGCCGCATGAGAAGTGGGAAGATCAGGTCGAGGGCTTTCCGCTGGACTGCCTTTCGGTACATATTCCGACGGGGAAGTATTATTACGACCTCACGGAGGATGACATACGGGCAAGCAGCGGTCTGGTGTCGGACATGGCTAAGGGCTACCTTTCGTTTTTTGAAGATATTGTAAGGAGATTTTTCTGATGGACGCATTCAAGGATATGTATGACGTGGTAATTAGCCGCAGGGCAGAGCCGCAGGAGGGCTCCTACACCTGCTACCTTTTTGAAAAGGGACTGGATAAGATACTCAAAAAGTGCGGCGAGGAGTGCACCGAGATGGTTATCGCCGCCAAGAACAGCGACAACGAGGAGCTTGTCAACGAGATCAACGACCTGTTGTATCATATGATAGTGCTTATGGCGGAGCGCGGCGTTACCGTTGAGGACGTGGAAGCGGTGATGGTAGAGCGCAGCAAGAAAATCGGAAATCTGAAGCAGTTCCACGTCAGCGACCATAATACATGATATGGAGATAAGAAAATTTGTCGACAGCTTCGGCGACGACGCGTATGCTCTCGCGCTGATAGTTACCAAGAGCTTTGACAGCGCTAAAAAGGTTTTCGCGAAAACCGCGCTGGACTGCGGAAAATACGCCGACAGCGGGCTTTTTCCCATAGCCGCCGACGTATGGCGGGAGTGCCGCGAAAGCGAGAGCAACGACGAAGCGGTAACGCTGACGGGTCTTGAGCTGCCCGCGAGGCTGGAGAGCCTGCTTAAAGAAGTGCTGATGAAGCCGCAGATACTGCGCGGGATAATCCACCTATATTACGAGAACGATCTCGACGAAAAGCAGATTGCTAAAGTGACGGGG
This sequence comes from uncultured Ruminococcus sp., assembly GCA_964552995.1. Taxonomy (GTDB): domain Bacteria; phylum Bacillota; class Clostridia; order Oscillospirales; family Ruminococcaceae; genus CAG-115. The sequence continues at coordinate 4,239 of CAZKJC010000003.1, read as the reverse complement.
GAGAGCGAAAAATATATTTCGGGGCAGCTTTCAAAGCTGCCTGCGGAGCTTACGGATAATCTCGACAAGCATTATAAGGAGCTTTGCGCGAAAATTCACGCGGAGGACAAGCTGAAAGC
>CAZKJC010000003.1:2428-4110 GCA_964552995.1 uncultured Ruminococcus sp. | reverse complement strand
GGCGTATGTTTGAGGTCAAAGAGGACGCTGTGCCCATTCACCGCTGGACTAAAAAGCAGAAAACCGTTGTTGTCATTATTGCGGCAGTGATCACTATCCTTGTATGCATAGTTATCCCCATTGCGGACGCTTATATCGAGATGATAAAGGCGGAGCGGGAAATGGATTTTGAAGAGCCCGCCACCGACGAGATATTCTCCTATACCTATGAGCCCGACGAATTGTGAGGTGCGTATGAACAGACCCGAAATGATAATTTTTGACTTCGGACATACTTTGCTCTGTCAACCCGATTGGAATGCCGAGCGCGGCAACAGAGAGCTGTTCAGGTACATAACCAAAAATCCCGACGGCGTTACCGTTGAGGATTATCAAAAAGCGATCAATGAGGTTTTCGGGCAGGTGGAGGAGGTTCGCGCAAGCAATAATTGCGATATTGCCGCCAGAGTGGTGCATAGGGTCGTCAATGAACTGTTAAATGTAGAGTTTTCGCTCACCCCGCTTGAATACGAGATCGTGTTCTGGACAGCTGCCGCACCGAGTGTGGTAATGCCCTACGCTGATAAAATGCTGGATCATCTGAACGATAATAAGATACGCACCGCCATTATCAGTAATACTCGCTGGTCTGGAGAAACGCTCACAGAGCGGATAAATCGGGTTTTACCAAATAATAAATTTGAGTTTATCATGGCTTCATGCGATTATATGTACCGCAAGCCGAGCCGCGTTCTGTTTGATATCGCGCTGAAAAAGGCGGGACTTACCGCGGACAGGGTGTGGTACTGCGGCGACAGTCTCGGCAATGACGTTTTCGGCGCTCACGGCGCGGGGATATTTCCGGTGCATTACGACTGCGAAATGCCGGACGCTTTTTCTTCCGACAGCGAAAACAGTATTTCCGTGCCCGATTTTGAGTATCTGCATATCCATGACTGGCGCGAGCTTGTTGATGTTTTAGAGAAAATGTAAAAAATTTTCAAAATATATTGCTTTTTTTGGGAAAATGAGTTATAATTAAAATAGTGGATTTCAGGAGCAAACCGCGGTTTGCCCTCATTCCGAATATTTCAAATCACAGGAGATATTTTTATGTTTGTTTCTGCAAAAGAAATGTTGAACAAGGCTCGCGACGGAAAGTACGCGGTAGGTCAGTTCAACATCAACAACCTCGAATGGACAAAGGCTATCCTGCTCACCGCGCAGGAGCTGAGATCCCCCGTTATCCTCGGCGTATCCGAGGGCGCGGGCAAGTATATGTGCGGCTACACCACCGTTGTAGGCATGGTAAAGGGCATGATCAACGAGCTGGGTATCACCGTTCCCGTTGCGCTGCACCTTGACCACGGCACGTTTGAGGGCGCTAAGGCTTGCATCAACGCGGGCTTCTCCTCCATCATGTTCGACGGCTCTCACTATCCTATCGAGGAAAATATTGCCAAGACCACCGCTCTGGTAAACACCTGCGACGTGCTCGGCATTTCGCTTGAGGCTGAGGTAGGCTCCATCGGCGGCGAAGAGGACGGCGTTGTCGGCATGGGCGAGTGCGCTGATCCCAAGGAGTGCAAGGCTATCGCCGATCTGGGCGTTACAATGCTTGCCGCGGGTATCGGAAACATTCACGGAAAGTACCCCGAGAACTGGCCCGGTCTGTCCTTTGAGACGCTGGCTGCCGTTAAGGA
>CAZKJC010000003.1:0-2418 GCA_964552995.1 uncultured Ruminococcus sp. | reverse complement strand
ATCCCCGCCGATATGATCAAGAAGGCGATCTCCCTCGGCGTTGCTAAGATCAACGTTAACACCGAGTGCCAGCTCGCATTCCAGGAGGCTACCAGAAAGTACATCGAAGAGGGCAAGGATCAGCAGGGCAAGGGCTTCGACCCCAGAAAGCTGCTCGCTCCCGGCTTCGAGGCTATCAAGGCTACTGTTAAGGAGAAGATGGAGCTGTTCGGCTCTATCGGCAAGGCATAAAAAAGGATAATCAAAATCCCCCGTTTGCGCGGGGGATTTTTTTATTGCAGTCCACTTATTATTCTTTTACACGCTTCGGTGTGCATTATCCAGTGCCTTGAAAACGGCATTTGAATAAGCCCACGGACGTCCTTTTTGCACCAGTAGTCCACAAGCCAGACGGCGCTTTCGCTCTCGCTGACAACATTAAGGGATAAAAGCCGATTTTTATTTTCGGCGGATATTTTGTTTTTCAGCTCGCCGTAAGTGAGCTTTTTAAGCCACATTTCGGAGGTTTCCGCGACCTCTTTCAGATAATCATAAAGCCCTTCAATATTCAACTTTCTTGAAAAATCGGCTATTTCCGCACCGACAAGCTCGTTTCCGGTCGTGATTATCGGCGAATTTGTCCGTTTGTCAAAGCCGTTCGCGAAGAAAACCTGCTCGTCGCCGAGTATCAGCGTGTGGAGCACGATATCCTCAATGCGGAATATGTGCCACAGCGAATACGCGACGGTTTTGCAGTGATAGCCGTTGGCTTTCGGAAAGGGCATTGCGCTGAAATCCTCATCGTTAAGTCTATCTCTGAAAGAGAATATTTCATTAAGCAACGTCTGCCGCAGGGTCAGCAGGGTATTGATACCATCGGAGAAGCTGTCTTTTTTCAACAGAAGCTGAACTTTCCTATTCAGCTCCGACCATTCCTTGTTCACGATACACTATACCTCTTCCCTTTCGTGGTCGATATAGAACATACGAATATTGTTGTCCTCCAGAGTTATGGGAGCCTTGCCCTCATCAATGATCTGAAGCATTGCCTCCACCACGGTGGGGTCAAACTGTGTGCCGGAGCAGCGCTTAAGCTCCTCTCTGATATAGTCGGAGTCGCGGCTTTCCGAGTAGCGCCGTCCGCCCGCCATGGTGTCGTAGCTGTCCGCAACGCAGATTATCCGCGCGAAGAAGGGTATCTCCTCGCCCTTAAGCCCCTCGTTGTAACCCTTTCCGTCGTAGCGCTCGTGATGATAGCGCGCGCCGTCGGAAATGCCGGGGAGAGATTTGAAATCCTTCAAAATCTCGCCGCCTATCGCGGGGTGCCGCCTTATGACTTCAATTTCCTCCGGAGTGAGCTTGCCCGGTTTGTTGAGTATCCTGTCGGGAATTCCGATCTTGCCGATATCATGCAGCAGGGCGATATAATACAGCCGCTCCTGCTCCTCCTCGGATATATTGAGCTTCTTTGCCAGCTCCAGCGTATACGCCGCTACGCGCAGCGAGTGACCGTTGGTGTACTTGTCCTTGGCGTCGATAGCGTTCGCGAAGGTGCGCAGTGATTCTCCTATAAGGTGCTGATATTCCCGCTGCCTGCGCTTGAGGTGATTTGTCTTGACGCGGATAACCGAGATGGTCACCAGAGCCACAACGCCGATCATCGCGGCAGCCAGAACTATTTTGAACCAAAGATATTCCCACAGCAGATACTCTTTATGAACGGCTATTGAATGGGACGTGATAACGCTTTCTCCGTTCGCACCCATGACCTCGATAAGAAATTCGTAGTCGCCGCCCGAAAGATTGGTGTAGCTTGCGGTCATCGGGTTGTCGTTATTCACGCTGTAAAATTTGTCGTCAAAACCCTTAAGCTGATATCTTACCGTGACCTCCCTGCCCGAATAGCTAAGCGCCGCGAAATCGAATGTAAGACGCGTGGTATTGCCGCCGACGCTGACGCTGTCGGGTATCTCAAACACCTCGTCATCCGCCGTGACGCGGTAAATAAGCGCGTTCATGGCGGAGTGCTCCGCGCTGCTTTCAGCCATATCAAGTATCGACAGCCCGTTTGCGGTGCAGAGATACAGCATTCCGTCCTGTATATCGTTCCAGGAGTTGGCGTTCAGCGAGCCGGTGAGCCCGTAGGAAACTCCTATAACTCTTACCGCGGTATCCTCGCCGGAAAGCAGCCGTCCGCGATCCACGGCGTTTATGCCGTTGCTCTGCATAAGCCACAGCTCGCTGCCGGAAAAGCACATATCAAAGATACTTCCCGGGCTTTTGGGGTAGTTGTCCAGCAGACGGAAGCTCTCATGATCCCAGTAATAAAGGCTGTTGCCCGCGCTTATGAAAAGACCCTCGTCCCCGTCGGGCAGCATTCTCAGCACAACTCCCGCCGGAAGCCCCTGCTCAAAGCCGTAGTGGGTAACAGAGTCGTCT
>CAZKJC010000002.1:1872-39421 GCA_964552995.1 uncultured Ruminococcus sp. | reverse complement strand
TTTGTGATATTGTGCGCAAAACGCTGGGGAATTTTGAAATTCTTTTAAATCATTTAATCCTCATCAACATAACTTAACCGCATTATTGCTTTCTCGCGATACGATACTCATCGTCGGGGCTGTAATAGGGGCAATCATCGTTCGTGCCGCTCATAAAGCGGTACATTTCGTCCTCGTCCAGGTTCACCAAGCAAACATAGCATTCGCAGTCCTCATCGAAAACATAATTTACGCAGTCATCGCAGTTCGATCTCGACATAAATCCTCCTCAGTTCACGGCATAACAAATAAATTGGCAAATTTCGCAAGCCGCCGTGAAAGCGAAGCGGAACGAAGTTCCGCGGAGCTTTTACGGCGGGCTAGCGCATGCTTGCTTTGCAAGTATGCGCGGTGCGATAATTTGCTTTATATAATATAAATAAACTCCACCACGTCGCCATCCGCCAGAACGTACTCCCCCGCGGAAATGTCGGGGGATTCGCCGTTCACCTTATATATCCACCCGCTCATATCCCCGAATCCGAACTCATAAATATAACCTATCCCCCGCACATATACACCGTAAAACGATCCCACATGATCCACCGCTACCCGCTGCTCACGGGCGGCGGCAATAAGCGCGTCAAAAGCAGTGTCGCCCTCCTCCGCGTATACGGCGCACTCCTCTATCACCACTCCGTCCTCGGGGATAACCGAAACGGGGTTTATCCCCTCGTCGATCCTGTCCATAGCAGCAATAGCCGCCGAGCAGTCCGCGCTGACGGTCACCCGCAAATCTCCCGCTCCGCTCTGCGCGTAGTATTCCGATGGGCTTCTGATATCCAGCAACCACACTCCGCCCGCCGCCGCGAGTATCGCCGCCGATACCGCCAACACGGCTTTGCCGCGCCGCCGCACACCGATGATAACTCCCGCCAGACCCGCCGCTCCGAGAAACGCGGAAATGATCGCCTTAATAGCAGACCCGCTAAGCTCCGCGCTTTCCGGCGGGGATATCACGGCGCTTTCCCCGGTTTCCTCTGTTGAGCTTTTTCCGGTAGTGTCCGCGGGCAGCGTTTCGGTATCCTCACCGAAAACGCGCGGCTCAAAAAGACGCTCGCCCCTCTCCCTCAGCCGAAGCGCCGTAAGCGCTTGCAGAGCCTGCACCGAAGCAACTCCGTTTTTCCCGCCGTCAAGAGTATGCGCGAAGCCGCCCTCCCTGCGATACTCCAGCATTGCCGCCAGAGCGCGGCTCACGCGGCTGTCGCCCGTATCATATCCCGCGGCGGTAAAGGCTATTATCGCCTGCGCGGCGCTCTCGCAGTTCTCCCTGCCCATGGAGGAAAACCCGCCGTTTTCAAGCTGCATATCCGTCAGGCAGTCCAGCGCCGCCCCAAGCGCTTTTTTTGCCGCGGGAGTATCGACCGGAGCGAGAGCATATATCGCCGCCGCGGTCATATCGCAGTCGGCTTTCTCGCCGCGCAGAGTGAATCCCCCGTCGGGAAGAGCCGCCGACATTATATGCTCCGCCAGGCTTTCCCGCGTATTGACGCCCTCCTGCTCAATTCCCGCGCAGTTTGCCGCTATAAGCGCCCATATCCACGCGTTAAGCCCCTGCTTATCAAGATCGGTATTATCATATGCCGCCGCGGCAATAAGCTCCTCGGGACATTCCCCGAAGCCCGACAACACGACTGCCGCCCGCTGAAGCTCCGTAGGCGGCACAAAGCCCTGCTCCGAAAGCTCCCGTACAGCTGTTTTCACGCCGCTCACATAGTCCCCCGAGCCGCTCGCGTACTCCACGCCGAGCCTTGCCGCGCAGTACGCCGCCCAGTCCGACCGTCCGAACTCCAGCCCCTCAAAAAAGCCGCCGCGTTCTCCCGCCAGATCGTCGAATATCTCTTCGATGACCGCATTCGTTTCCGAGGGAGCGTTCTCCGCAAAAGCCGCGCGGGATACCGCCAAAAAGCTCAAAGCGATCTGCGCCGCTATGACCGCGCAGACCGCCGAAAATTTTAACCTCATTTAGCTTTTCTTGAAACCGCCACGGCTCCGCACGCGAGAATTACCGCGCCAAACGCCACGGCAACGCCCTCAACGCCCGTGTCGGGGCTGCCCTTGGTGTCGGTGCTGTTATCGTCCGCAATGCTCTGTCCGTCGGACTGCTCTGTTTCCTCCAGAGGGGCGGCTATCGGCTCTGCCGCGTACAGCTCCTCCGCCAGCGCCGCTATGGACTGATCTATCTCGGATTGATCCGCGCCGTATCGCGCCAGAGTCTCCATTGCGCCCGCATAAGCCGCAGACTTAGCGGTTTGCTCGTCATGCTGCTTTATATCCGCAGCGGCTCTTATGAGCTGAGAAGCGTCGACCTGCCCGACCAGAGCCGCCGCGCCGCCCCAACTGCTGTTGTCGATACCCAGGTCCGCGCCGTAGCCGTACACCGTATAACGGAACTCCAGCACGTCGCCGTCCTGCGGCTCATAATCCGCGATACCCACCTGTGCGTACTCGCCGTTGACAAAGTAGCTCCAGCCGCTTTCCGCTGTGTAGTCATAGGCGGAGAGATAGCCCTCGGTATTCCGTCCCGTCATCTCGGGGCATACCGCCGCTATCTCCGCGGGGATCTCCGCGCCAGTGTCTACGTCCGCGAAGCCCGTGATGTACGCGCCGTAATCCGACTCCGTGAGCGCCACGCCGTCCTCGCCGACCGCCCGCTTCACGATGTCAATGCCCTTGTCCCCCTCATAGAGCGGAACATTGACCGGCTCCACGGTAAAGCCCTGCCCAATCGCGGACTTGATAGCGGTAAAGCTCACATAGCCCGCGGGGTCGTCTGCCGCCGCCGCAAATGATGTCATCATTGCGGAAAGCGCCGCCGCGGTGATACCCGCGACAATTTTTCCTGTCCTCATCTTTATTCCTCCGATAAATTTATTTGCGGCAGCAGGTCTTCCGGCTTGGAATATCCCGCATTGCGCCTGCCTTCCCCAAGGTCTTACCCTCCAGTGACACTAACGACGCAATACAACTTCCTCACGGCAGCGGGGACTGCTGCGGATTCTCACCGCATTCCGAGGTCACGGGCTCTGCCCGCGGCCTCTTTGCCGACCGCATTACCGATTATATCACATTTTGCTCTTTTTGTCAAGCATGAATAAAGGAACGGCTCTGTTTGAAGCCGTTCCCGTTGGTTTTATTCTGATCTTGGCTATGATGCTTTTACGCTATGTTGACAAAAAGCTGTTATGCGGTCATATTGTGTTGACGAGGGGCTATAATGCAATTATGCAGTGTTGACAAGGGGCTGTTAATAAATGTTGATGAGGAGTAAATGATTTTAATGAGAATTTCAAAATTTCCGCCGGTCATACTCCGCTGCGTTTCGCTTCGCTCAACTCCGCTGCGCATGCCCGGCGGAAACCGTGCAGCATTTGCCGTTCGGCAAATGCGCACTTTTTGAAATTCAGATGCGGGGGCTTTTTGCCCCATATATCCGAACGCGCCTCAGCTGCACGGACCTTGCGTTGCTCGGAGCGGGCGCTGCTTTGCCGCAGCCGCTTTTACACCCGACTTATCTCCCGCCCGATTATCACAGCCTGCTCCGCGCCGCTGCCCGAAGCTCCTATGATATAATCACCGTGCACGAACGCGGCGGTATCGGGCAGCATAAGCGTGTCCACATTGCGCAGATCGCGCGTGATACCCACCCCGAGCCGCTTTAAAAAAGCTTCCTTGCGCACCCACGCGTTTATGAACGCTTCGCCCTCGGAACACAGCGGGCGCTCCCGCTCGCTCAGCACGCGGTCTATCACTTGCTCGCTTACGCGCCTGTCTCTCCGCTCGATATCCACGCCGACCTCACTGTCGGAGAACGCCGCGCATACCGCGCCCTTTGTGTGAGACAGCGAAAAATACAGATCGCTCCCCGCTAGATAAGGCTTTCCGTGCGCTCCCCGCTCAAATTTAACATCGCGCGGCGCCAGACCCGTGCGCTCCCTTATGCCCCACAGCACCAGGACCTCCGCCATCAGCGACTCCACCTTTGCGGACTCGTCGCGCTTTTTCAGCACGCTCTGCCGACGGCTCTCCGTGACCCTCGGCAGGAATTTTTCAACCTCCGCAAAGCTGAGCCCGCGGGTCTCCATCAGATAAATATCCATTCTACCTCACCGTAATCTCCCGCTCAAAAGGCTTCCCCGCTTTCGGATTTACGCGCGGCTTTGAACCGCGGGTCTTTGCGCGTTACCATGCGCTCCTCAACACCCCGCTCCGTGCACAGCCGCAGAGTGACTCTTCCGCTGTCTATCCTCGGGTGGCGCAGTATCCGCGCCGCGCAGGGTCGGCATTGCTCCCGCGAGACCGCGACAAAGCTGAATTTCTCGTCCTCATAGGGAACGTCGCCGCCCTTAAGCCGCTTATGCAGCTTACCGCGGGCTATTCTCGCGGTGAAATGACACCAGTCGCCCTCCGTCATGGGACATTCGCCGATATTCGGACAGGGCGCGGCTACGCTGCCGCCAAGCCCTGTCAGCAGCTCTCTCGCCTGTTTTATCTGCGAGAAGCCCTCCGGCGTTCCCGGCTCTATCAGTATCAGCAGCTTTTCCGCCGAGCTCCACAGCTTCTCCAGCGCGGAGCGCCGTCCCGCGGCAGTCATTTCGTTAAGGCAGTACGCCGATATCACCATATCCGCCCGCCGCTCCACGCCGCCGGCTATATCGCGCTTTATCCAGCGGAAATCCGCGCCGCAGCGCTGTGAAAGCTCTCTGCCGAGGTCTATCATTCCCTGCTCCCGTTCAAGGCAGACGATATCGCCGCAGCCCGTCAGGAAATGCGCCGCAAGGCTTGCCGCGCCCGTTCCTGCGCCGACGTCCAGCACCGAGCCTATCTCTCCGTCAAAATGCTTCAGCGTAAGCTCCAGCGCCTTCGCCGCCGCTCCGAAGGTGGCGGGCATTCTCACCGCCGCGTATGCGAGGATATCGCGGCCGCCGTTCACCAGCGGACTGCCGTTTCCGCTCTCGCCGCGGTAACGCTCCGAAAGGCGCTCCGCCGCCTTCAGCAGACCCTCCTGCTTTGCCGCAAGCTCCTCCACATACTCCCGTATCTCATAAGGAAATTCCATTTGCGAGCCTTAAAAATAATTGTTGTATATCTCTTTGGACACAAACTTGCCCTGGAGAAGCTGCCCGTTTTCCTTAGGGTGGAGCCCGTCGCGGAGATACCTGCCCTCGCCGCCGTCGATCTCGAATTTCTCGCATATCCCGCAGCTGCCGTAGCAGTCTATCATCTGCACCGAAAGCTCGCGGCAGACAGTCCTCATATTCTCTATAAGAATGCGGTTTTTAGCGTTATGCTCGGGTTTGCCCGACTGTATGGGAGTCATTACGAAAACGCGGCACTCGGGGAATTTCTCTCTGATAAGCTGTATGCACCAACGCATAGCGCCCGCCTCGGTAAAGAGATCGGCGCTCTCCGCCGTCTTTCCCTCAAGAGCTTTTTCCGCGCTGCCCACGCACTCCGCCGCGTCGTTTGTTCCATAGGCGAACACGAAAATATCCGGCGCGGGATACTCCCCGCTCTCGACCTCTGCGAGGAACTTCTGAATATGTACCACGGCGCAGTTGTTCATGCGCATCTGAAGCTCCTCCGCGTCCTCCGTGGGCTCCCATCCGCCGCTTATCCCCGCGAAATCGGGCGAGCCGTAATCCTGCGTGGTGAGGGTCTTTCCGCCGCACTCCACGCTCCTCTTGTACCACACCGAGCTTCCCACCGCGGTATTGTGGTGACTTTTCATATTCAGCGACCTGTACACATGATAGCTCCACTGATTGCCCTGCGTAATGCTGTCGCCCGATACACCAAGATTCATTTCCTTAAAATTTTTCATAATATCGCTCCGTTTTTTATTGCGGTATCCCGCATCAGCTTGTAAAAAGTAATCGCAACGCAATGTCGAGGCAGGAAATTTTTCGCGAGAGCCTGACATGCTTCGCTCCGCGCAGCGGAGTGAGGCGTGGCGGGCGGGTCGCGAAAAATTTCAAATCTAAATAAAGAAGCAGGAAATTTTTCGCGAGAGCCTGATGTGCTTCGCTCCGCGCAGCGGAGTGAAGCATGTCGGGCGGGTCGCGGAAAATTTCAAATCTAAATAAATTTACCCTGATCAACATTTTATATACAGACTGTTGCAGTATACCAAATATATTTTAATACATTATTTGCTTTTTGTAAAGGGGGTTGCGCGAAAAGTTTTCAAAATTTACAAGCCCCTCAGATCAAACTCGGGCGTATACTCCTCTTTCGCGGAGCTTTTCTCCTGCATATACCCGCGCAGTCCCGCAGCCTGTACCGCGTCGAGAGCCTTGCGGTACTCAAAGGTGGTGATACGCCTGTTGAGCTTTGACAGCGCGCTGTCGCTCACGACCCGCCCGAACGGGGTGTATTGGCTCATAAGACTGAACAGTACCGAGCCGCCGAAGCGTTCCCCGACGCGCCTTATGACCTCTATGCTGTCCTTATAGAGTGTCGGCAGCACGAGATGCCGCACTATCGTTCCTTTCAGCAACACAGCGTCCGGAACGGGCTCGTTTTCGGGGAGAACGCCGTCATATCCCTCAAAAATAGGAGCTCCCGTCTGCCTTACCATCTCCCCGACCGCCGCCATAGCGATCCCGAAATAATTCGGGGCGTTGGACAGCTTTAAGGATATCTCCTCCGAAAAATATTTTATATCGGGCAGGTAGACGTCCACATAGCCCTCCAGCATTTTCAGAGTTTCCATACGCTCATAGCCGCCGCTGTTATACACGACCGGAATACCCAGCCGCCCCTTTGCCCTGTCCAGCGCTTCGATTATCTGCGGCACGAAATGGGTGGGGTTCACCAGGTTGATATTATGCGCGCCCTGCTCCTCAAGCTCAAGGAAAATATCCGAAAGCCGCTCAACGGTTATCTCCCTGCCCACGCCGCCGCTCACCGAGTAATTCTGGCAATAGGCGCACCGCATAACGCAGCCCGAGAAAAATACCGTACCGCTGCCGCGTGTGCCCGAAACGCAGGGCTCCTCCCAGTAATGCAGCGCCGCCCGCGCCGCCGTCGGCTTATCGCCCATTCCGCAGTAGCCGCGCCCGCCGTGGGCTCTGTCGGCGCCGCACCTGCGGGGGCATAAATCACATTTCATTTTTAAAACTCCAAGTGTAAATGAATAATTTAACATAATAGAGGTAACGCTGAATGTTTGGCAGCCCCCGCGCGAAGCGCGGTATCGAGATTCCAAAGGGACGCGTCCCTTTGGCAGGGTGCAGGGGCAGCGCCCTTGCTGGGGTGTGGGGCAAAGCCCCACTCTCGGCGCGAAGCGCCGCAAATAGCGCCAGCGAAGCGCTAAAGGGTTTGGGGAAAACAAGAGTTTTCCCCATATTAAAAATCCTTGCGTAAGCTAGGATTTTTAATCCAGGGGTGTGGGGTGCAGTGCACCCCACATTCGCAATACTGTACTTTTCAGGGGACTTTTCCCCAAGCCGCATCGCTTACGCTAATCGGGACAGCACCTCGGCAGGGGCTTTGCCCCTGGACCCCACTTCCTTTTGTATCAAAAGGAAGCGAAAACAAATCCGCGCTTCGCGCGTGGACTGCTAAGCGTTCAGCGACCCTATTATACTAAATTATTTTTTTAACTTTTAGAGGCTGCCCGAAAAACGGACAACCCCCGATTCTCATATAAAAATCACTTTACCACCTGTACAATGCCGCGCTCCATCGTGTATACCGGCTCGAGCGCCCCGTCGTCATTATAGGCGATATCAACATTGATGTACATAACGCCGCCGTCGACCGAGGTAAAATCAAAGGGGCTGACCGCCACCACGTCATATGTGTAGGCAAGCGAAACGGAAGCGGTAAGCCCGTCGGTCTCGGTGAACACCAGACGGAAGCTGTCGCAGTCCTTGAACGCAAACGCCGCTCCTGTACCGTTGTCGGTTATTATCGGGTCTACTACCTCCTTGCGGGTCTGGAACTCGATCTCTCCGCTCTTGTTTTCCACCAGAGGATAAACGTTCTGCGCCGCTACCACCGCGCCGTTGGTTATACCCGCCGCGAGACCGAGATTTTTGTATCCGTAGTCCGTATCCGCGGGCTCGCCGTTATCCTTAAGACCGTTATAAACGCTGCCCGACAGCACATAGGTAGATTCGTCTATCTGCTGCATATCAAGCATGAACACGGGAGCGTATATGATATCCTGGTATGTCGCGAGTATCTGCGTCAGCTCGTCCACCGGAACGCTGTCGCCCTCCGTGCTGCTCATGGTGGCGACTATCTCGCCGAGCACCTCGTCGGCGCTCAGATCCGTGGTATATATACGCGTGATATAATTCCGTGAGGTGTCCTGGCTGGAAATATCCCCGCAATATATCATCTGCTCGGTATTCAGCACCAGTATCAGATATCCCACCAGAGCGGCGACAAGCAATACAACTAAAATTATTCCTATAACTAATCTCATAATATCTCCTTTTGGCGCGGCTCAGCCGCCCTTGCCTTGTTCTTATAGACAATATAAATTAGTATCCCAATCGGGAACATACGGATGATGCCGCATAAACATGCGGTATTTTTTGTTGATCCCGTATATCATCAGCGGCAGCGCGAACATATCCTCGTTGCGGTGATACAGCGCCACATTCAGCTTTGGACGGCAGCGGGATATCGTTTCGCGGCTGCCCTCGATAGCCTGCGTTTCACTTCCCTCAACGTCATACTTGATATAGGTAGCGTCCTCGCCGCGCAGCATAGTGTCCAGCTTCATCATCTTTATCTCACGGAACCGCGCGGGATTGTAATCCTCGCCCACCTCGGGAACGGCGCGCGAGCTTCTTCCCGCCCTAAGGCTGAACATCATCGACGTGTCCTCGTTCCAGGCGCCGACGTTGTATGCCTCCAGCATAGCCGACCCTATCATGTACAGGCGTCTTTTCAGCTTGTGGTAGTTTTTCATGTCCGGCTCCATCGCGTACATCTTCTTGAACTGCATTGAGGTCTCGTTCAGAAACTCCACTATGGTGTCCCCGTTATACGCGCCGAGGTCGGCATATATCTCCTCCACGCCTATCCTCAGCAGCTCGAATTTTTCCTCCGACGGCGTTTCGCATTCGCGCAGATGATCCAGCTTTCCGCTTATTTTATAGCGTATCACCGATTCGAAGACCTTTCGTGACTGCTCGTCCGCGAGAATATCGTACACCTGCTTGAACTCGTTTCGGTGCTCTTTTGCGTATTCGGGAGTGAACAAGCCCTCCCCCACCACAGGAACGCTCGGCGCGTAAAGCTCATGCCGCCCGTCTATCTCATAGATATGCTCCAGCACCTCCGGAAACTGCGTTCCGAAGCACAGCAGTATCAGAAAATCATCTCCGTAAAGCTCCTCTATCTCGGACAGGGTTTTTACCCGAACTCCGAAAAAGCTGTGCCCGCGGACAAACCCGTCGCTTGCCATCACGTCCGCGACCTCCGCGCCGATATCGTCCAGTACGGACTTTATCTTCTCCGCGCCGTCGCCCATGCCGTACAGGACGATCTTCTTTTTGGTCTGCTTAAGGTAATCCCACAGACCGCTTTCAATATCATCAATAAAAAATCCCATAATTGCCTCTGTTTAAAGCATTTTTATACGCTCCGCGTCCTTTACGCACTCCACAAAGACCTCGGATATCTTTTCGCTGTTGAGATCGTATTTCTCCGCGAATTTATCCACGATATCCCAGTTGCCCTTTTCATAGTTGTATGCCATTTCAAACACGTCGCCGTAAACGCCGCCCTTGCGCATAAGTCCGTTTTTGATGTCCTCAGTCAGCGGGAACTCCTCAAGAGTCTGCACCAGCTCCTTTTCGCCGCTGTATGTAACCATTGACAGCAAGCCCATCAGGTAGAAGGACTCGCCCTCCGCCTCGACCGACGGTATAAGCTGAGAGATAGCGCGGCAGAATTTTGCCATCAGCACCGACAGCCTCATCATCTCCACATTGTCATTCTGGGTGATACGCTGCATTCCCATCAGGTAGACCCACTCGCGCAGGTAGTCCAGCCCCAGTATTACCAGCGCCTGGCTAATTGATGAGACCCTGTTCCTCACCCCGAAATACACCGAGTTTATCAGTCGGAGCAGCCGCTGGCACATAGCGGTGTCCCGCGAGATGACCTCAACGATATCCGCGATCTCCGGCTCGGGCTGCGACACAAGCTGCATTACCTGCATAAAGTTGACGGGCAGCGGCTGAATGCTCGTGCGCGACATTATAGTGGGCTTCGCGAAGAAATACCCCTGCGTAAAGGTGCAGCCCAGCCGCTTGGCGTACTCGTACTCCTCGCGGTTCTCTATCTTCTCCGCCAGCATCAGCTTGTTGCAGTAGCGGCAGATATAGGCGGTCTCCTCTATGGATTTCTGGGCGGTCCTGAAATCTATCTTTACAAGGTCGCCCATCTGGAACAGCTCGCTGTACGCGTTTTCGTACTCGAAATCGTCCAGCGCCAGCATATAGCCGCGCTCCTTAAGCTCCTGGCAGGCGTTGAGGATATCCTCGTCCATCATCTGATTTTCAAGCACCTCTACCACCAGAATGTCGGGGGATATCATATGGGGAACTCCGTGCTTCAGAAGATTTCCCGTGAAATTTATAAACGCGCGGGCGTTTCCGATTATATTGCGGACGTCCAGCCCGAAAAAAGCATTGGTCACCACGTCGGCGGTGGACTCGTCGCCGCTTACTCCCGTATAGCAGTTATCCTTGTTGTTGCTTCGGTAAAGAAGCTCATAGGCATAAACCTTGTCGTCCTCTCCGAAAATAGGCTGACGCGCCATATAAACGTCCATCTTCCCACGCTCCTTAGCCCCGATTTGCCGTGCGGCTCACAGTCCGCCGGAATTATTGTTCCGCGCTGCCGCGTCTGCACACAATTGCATTCTTAACAATAATTATACAATAAATCGCGCTTTTTTTCAAGTGTTGTTAATAAAAAAAGAAAATCATAAAGTTTTTTGTGAACTTTTAACAAAAAAAGAGCGGGGTTTTTGTTGGGAGTAATGGAGCAAATGCAAATAATGCCGCCCTGATGGGCGGCATCGTTGTTTCATCACATTTTGAGGAAGTTATCCAATTGACTGCTCTGCAAGCTTGAAGCTGCATACGCCTAAATTTGCTCACAAAAAGCAAATATTTCATCTTCTTTGTTTTTTACAGCCTCTTTAAATTCCACCGAACATAAACCAAGTTTTCCGTAGCATTCAATTTCTAAGTGACCATAAAAATGTTCTATACTGCCAATGATTTTATCGCATTCTCTCATACCGGGACCCGTTCGCAGGGCTATCACATAGCCTTTTTTACCGGAACTGATGGTCGCATGCGGTTCGTGGGTATTGCACCATGGTGTACATCTGTCAATGAACGCTTTAAATTGCCCGGGAATATCTGCCCAATATGAGGGAGAAACCGAAACGATTATATCAGCCCATTCAAATTCATTCATCAACAAATCTATGTCATCACTGTAGACACATTTTGCGGTTGCATGACAAGTCCTGCAACCCCTGCAAAACTTAAAATTATAGTCATCAATACAAACATTTTTCACATTGTACTTATGAGATATTTTTTCCGCAGCAATATTCACTATTTCTGCCGTTGCCCCTGTTTTCACAGGACTACAGTTTATGACAAGCGCGTTCACAACAGCCCCTCCATGATCCCCGATTTGTCAGTACATAACTTATTAACACGATCCCGAAAAGGGGATATTTCAAAGGTTTTTATTGAGCGACTGACCGGTAGCCCTGCCGACGACCGCGCTGTTGTAGTAGCCGATCTTCTGCTTGGTCTGACGGAGCTGTTCAAGCTCCTTGCGGGAGTCCTTATGCTGATTTCTGAACTGCTCGGAGATGACCCTGTCCTTATCCAGAATGCGCTGCTTTGCAACGGATATGTTGCTCTGGAGCCGCTGCACTCTTCTGTGCGGATCGTCCAGTACCACAGAAATATAGCCGCCTTTCACAAGGTTCTTCAGCAGATCGCGTTCCTCGCCCATTTCAAACTCAATAGCTCCGTCCAGATCGTCCTTGAGGATATCGAGCGTTTCAATAAGCTCGTTGCGCGCTATCAGACCGCGCTGCAGCGTTTCCAGGTCGGCATTTACCATGGTATCCGTTTCCTTTTCATAGGTCTGGAGCGTCTGCAGGATCTGCTCCATAATTTCAATTACTCTCTCACAGCCGTACAGCTCCGCCATAGTAAATCCCCCCTTCAGCGCCGCGCGCTTTGATATATTTTATGTCTGTTTTAAGAAATTCGTTACCGTGCGCCCCGAAGCGTTCCCCCAAGTAAACGATCAAAGAGCTTGTGTTCCGGCAGATCAAACGGGCTTTTTCTTGCCCTTTTCCTGCGCCTCGATCTCCTCTTTTGTCATCTGGCTTATCTGCGTAAAAGCGTCGCGCAGGTCGGCTATCATGGGGATTATCTTCTTGATCTCGGTGCAGTCCTTATGGATATTCGCCTTTATCATTTCCTTGTAAAAGAAAACGTAAAGCTGCTCAAGATTGTTTGAGATCGGAATGGACATATCCAACGCCTCACGGAGCGCGGAAATGCACTCCTGCGCCTTAAGGAAAGCCTCATTCGCCTTGGCGTTGTCCTTCTTTTCCTCAACGCAACTCACGCCGATGGCGAGCTGACGCTCGATCTCGGCATAGAGCTTTATGACCACCTCAACGGGCGTCATCGTAGAAACAGAGGACTTTTTATATGCCGAATAGGGATTAACCATAACTCTCCCTCTCCTTCCGATTACTGACCGGTCATGCTGCCCAGATAGGACGCCAGGTAGTTGCTCTGGGAATTAAGATCGGACATGGCGGACTCAAGATTTGTAAATACCTTCCACCAGTACTCTTCCTTGGATTCGTACTTTTCCTGTAACTGCTGAATGCGCTTTGTTATAGTCTGCATCTGCGTATACATGGTGTTCTTGGTGGCGGTAAGACCCGTTGCAAGACCCGCCTTGCGCACGAGAGAACCGGGATTTGTGCTGGTAGTTCTTACGGCGTTGTCGAAAACGGTGTTTACCTTCTTCATAATGCCGGTCTCGCTGTCGGTAAACAGCTTCTCTATCGCTGCGGCGTTCTTCTCGAAAGCCGCGTTGAAAGCGTCCTCGTCTATCTCCAGCTTGCCGTGAGCGGTGAAATCGTCCGAGGTCTTGATGCCCATGCTGTACAGTCCGAAGCTGGTTCCGTCATCGAGCTTTATACTGCCGTAAAGCGCGGAGCGGATCTGCGACATAATGCCCGAGATGGTGGAATCGTTATAAATAACGCCCGTCTTTGCGGCTTCCTCCCACTTCTCGATCTGCTCGGTGGTCATCGACTCCTTCTCCGCGTCGGTAAGAGGCTCGTAGTAGTTATCCTTGCTGTCCTTCTTGCGCGCGGTCCCGATATGACCGTAAACGTCGTCGATAAGCTGATTGTAGTCGTTCACGAAGTCCTTGATGGTCTGCTTGACATCATCGTAGCTCTTCTCAATGCCTACATTGTATGTATCTCCGATCGTGATAGTTTCATCAAAGCTGAAAGTAGTTCCGTCAACCGTAAAGTCGTTTGAGTTGTGATATATCTCCTCGCCGTTTACGTTGATTATAGCGTTCTGACCCGCGGTGAAGCCGATGGTCTTGCCATCATCTCCGGTAAGACCGAGAGCCTTGGTGATATCGTTGCCCTCGATGTCTATCTTTCCGCCGTTGCCCATATCGTTGGCGGTCAGCTCGAATTTATTCGAGAGGTTGGAGAACGTCAGCGTAACGCCCGCGCCGCTCTGCTTAACCGCGGTGATAAGATCGTTGATAGTGCCGCCGTGCTCAACAAATACCTCCTTACCGTTGATGTTGAAGGTATAGCCGCCCTCTTCGCCGTTCTCCTTAATGCCCATAGCGGACAGCGTGGTGGAGCCGGAGTATTTGTTGGAGGAGGAACCCTTTGTAAGACCGAGCGTACCGCCCTCGACAGAAGTCAGCGAAAAATCAACGCTCTTGCCGTCCCCGTCCTTAGCCGTCATATAGGAGCCGTCAATGTCGAAAGTGATGCCCTGGTGACGGAACACCCTATTAAGCTGCCATTCAAGCTGCTCGGAATTATAATCCTTTGCCGCCTGGGTAGTGGTGTAAGAGAATTTCTCCAGCTGCTCCTCAGAAACCTCTGCGTTATCAGGGAGCTTGTACTCCTTTTTGTAAGCAGCCAGCTTATATCGGTTATATATCTCTGCTATACCCTCGTTGCCCTCTTTATCCTTGCCATCAAACCATGAAGACGTAGAGGCATTGAAAGTGACTTCTTGTGTAACACCATTTACCGTTATGCTGACGGTATTGTTACCGTTGACAACGCTCTGCATCGCTACGGCTACCTTATCCGAGGGCTGAGCAAGACCGAAGTTTCCGGTCTTTTCGGTGATGTACGCGGTCGCGTTTCCGCCTACGTCAAACTCGATCTTACCGTCATCGTTCAGCTTGCCCTGGATATACCATTCCTTGCCGTCGTCGTCCACCTGACCCGTTACGCCCGCGCCGCTCTTTCCGGAATAACCGAAATCCTCCTGGAGCTGCTTGTTCAGCGCGTCCAGCGTATCCTGTCTGAACTGATCCATATCTATCTTGCCGTTGGTCTCAACAGCGTCTACCGAAACGGAAACGCTCTTGGTAACGCTGCCAACGCGGACATCCAGCTCGAAATTATACTTTCTTACAAGGCTGCCGTTCTCTGCCTCGGTTGTATAGGCAGAGTGCTCCGCCGCTTTGTCGAGATCAAGCGAGAACGAGTCGGACTTGAGCGTAGCGCCCTCAGCCTTAGCCGCCGTGGCAAGCTGGTCGACCCTTACCTTGTAATTCCCGCTCAGCGAGGAAGAGGTCGTGGTGACCTTTAAGCCCATAGCGTCCTTTCCGCTCGTGACGTTGGTAATGTTGCTGGTGAACGTATTGAACTTGGTCGGGCTCATCAGATAGCTATTCTTGTTAAGAATATTGAAGTACTTATTCTTAAAGGCAGTCAGCTTATCTATAACGTCGCGGTACGCCTCCTGCTGCCAGGTAAGCGTAGTGAGCTTCTTCTGCTGATTATCTATCTTGGTCTGATAGGTCTCCATCATGCCCTGGATAATGCTTTCGGTATCCAGGCCCGAATTCATACCGCTGAAGCGGATGGTATTGCTTGACGCCATTTACTTGTCCTCCTGGTTATGTGATTTCAGAAGCGCATCGATGCCTATTCCGGAAACCTGCGCCGCCTGCTCGTTGGTCGCCTGTGTCTCCTTAAGCTCGCTTCTGATGATTTTTATCTCTTTGGGAGCATTTACTCCGATCTTCACCTTATCTCTGCTTATCTCCAGCACCGTAATCTCGATGTTGTCGGATATTAAAATGCTTTCGTCCTGTTTTCGGGTAACTACCAGCATATCAACCCTCCTCGGAATATACGGGGCATTTGAAGTCATAATGTTCCGTCAAAATTATCTGCGCGGCGATATTGTCCCTTGTATTGAACACGATCGGACATCTGAGGTTGATCGTCGTTTTTCTGTAATCGTCGGGAACGATCGCCACCGCCAGCATGACATAAGGGGTCTCCTCGTCCATGTTCAGCAGCTCCTGCTCCTCGTCGGATATCTCAAAGCGGTAGTCGGGACATACCAACGCGGGATCGTACACTACAAAGCAGGGCTCGGCATTCTCAACAGACTGGAGCCACATGGGGAACTTTCCCTCCCCGAGAGGACTTAACAGCGCGTAGCGCTTTGTCTCCTCAAAACCTATGATACCCTCGGGAAAGGTTATGATCGTCTTTTCGTTGATCTCCACCTCTCCGAAATCTCTGGTAATAATCTTCATATCACTGCGCCGGAAACGGCGGCTCCTTTCACGTTATGGCGGCGTCGCGCAGACCGCCGCGCCGCTATACCTTTACGTCAATAACAGGCGGATCGTAATTCGGGTTAGCGCTCACGGGGAAGTATATCGGATCGCCGGTATACTCGATCTCCACGCGGGGATAATCCTTGACGATAAGCTCTACGCTGCCCGGGATAAATTCCATCGGAAGATCGGGCTTAAGATCCCAATCAATATCCTGCGTACCCATCTGATACTCGATGTTGAGCGTGCCCGCTTCAAAGGTGATATCCGCGCCCTCCTTAGGCAGAAACTCCATGATAGTCTCAACGGTAGCCCCCGCGCGGACGTTCTGCCTGGCTATATCCGAAGCCTTGACGCCTCTCGCCAGCATATCGCCCTCCGAAGCAACGCGCGCCGTGCCCTGAAAAGCGAGCGACCAACCCTCGTTCGCCTTCTGCTTAAGCATATCGCCGTCGGTCATATGTCCGAAGCCAAGGCTCTTTCTCGCCTCATAGGTGTCAATTTTCAGCTTGAGAGGCTCTGCTTCCATAACATAACCTCCGTTTCTTGTGGAAATATTCACCTTAGGCTGCCGGTCGTCGGGATACTCGTAGGTCGCATTGGTCACCTTGATCTCAATTTTTATCGGGATCGTGGTTATCTGCAGCAAATTAGGGTTCAAAACCAACACCTCCTTTTTTGATTTTTGAACTATTTTACAGCCGCGCTTGTTTTACGCATCATGCACACAGCGCCGCCGTTAATATTTGCTTTTATCCTGAGCCGCTTTTTGAAATTGATAATGTACAATTGATAATGTATAATTAAGGTACACCGCCTGCGGCGGCGATCTAAATCGCGGCAAAGCCGCGTTCCGAAATTGTCAATTATACATTATACATTGTCAATTAAAAAATGCTCTTTCCGTTACGGGCACATTGCCCATATATGCCCGCAGGGGGCGGATTCGGCGAATTTTTTCGCGCTCAGCCGCCCTGTGCTATTTTACGATCAAATATAATTGAAGATACTGTTGCCCACTGTCATCGTCGACATCTGCAGGCAGGCATTGTAGATCGCCTCAAACTGCTTGAGCAGTGTGATCTCATACTCGGGATCAACCGCTTCAAGATCGTTCTGACGCTCCTTAAGGTTGGTCTCGCGCGTTTCAAGACGATTGATGTTGAAGTCGATGAAATCCTCCGAGCAGCCCATGTCCGCGATCTTTATCAACAGGCTCTCGCCCGCGTTTACTATTCTGTCGATACAGCCGTTGGCGTACTCGATATCGCCGTTTCTCAGCGCCTTTGCCGCGTCAAGCGTAAGCTGAATGTAGTTCTCGGAGTAGGTCCTCTCGCGCTCGACATTGACGTTGTTCTCGCTCTTTATCGACCTTACCAGAACCTTTTCGCCCTCTTTGGTGACGATACCGTCCTCGTCGATATGCGGACAGTCGCCCGCGCCGAAAGCCTCCTCCAGAGCCTTATTTATCGCTGTCACCGTGTCCTTAAGGTTATACTCGCCGTTGGGATTTCCATCGGAGCCCGTCGACTCTGCCGCCTTAAAGGTTATGGTCTTCTCCTCGCCGCCGCACTCAACGCTTATAGAGTAGTTTTTATTAGCCTCAAGCCCTATCAGTCCCACTCTGTAATTATCGGTATACCCTATCTCATTTGTGAGCTTGATATCGGTATACTTGTCGGGGTCGACGTTGGGGTTGTTCATT
The DNA here is from genome assembly GCA_964552995.1 of uncultured Ruminococcus sp. Taxonomy (GTDB): domain Bacteria; phylum Bacillota; class Clostridia; order Oscillospirales; family Ruminococcaceae; genus CAG-115. The sequence goes on along the minus strand of CAZKJC010000002.1, from coordinate 21,801 downwards.
ATGCAGACCGTTTTGTTGTTTATGCTGATGATACCGGTCTCGGTATCGATCGCCATAGTATTATCATCCAGGTCGGAAGCGTTCGCGGGGTCGATCTCAACATTTATATCCTCATACTGGTATGCTTCCTTGATCTTAGCCGCGACCTCCTGCATAAGTGTCTGCTTATCCGTCGTGTTGCTCGTGCGTATGTAGACGGTTTTCTTGATATCTCCCGCGTAAACGTCCAGCGCGTAATTCTTCAGCGGACCGAGGGAATCTATGTTGATGTCCGCGAACCCGCTCTCCGCGCCGCAGCCGGAGACCTGCGCGCCGTTAAAGGATATCTTCAGCACCGACTGAGGGTCGACCTTCTGGGTCTGCTGGTTTATCACCATGCCGAGTCCGATGTCTACATAAACATCGTCCGAGCAGGGGAACATGTTCGCGTCCTTATAAGCGTTTATCGGAACGCCGTTATAGGTAACGGTGATCGCGTTTCCGTCCTCGTCCTCGAGGATATTGAAGGGCATCTGGTCGTTGTTGCTTCCGCCGTATATTACGCGCCCCGCGGAATCGGTATTGAAGATCGAAACAAGCGACTTTGCCTTTGTTTCAAGCTGCTGCGCGTAGATCGCCAGGTCGCCCCTGTCCTTATACGTATTACAAGCCGCGATAAGAGTTTCGCGGATCAGCGCCAGGTCGTCCGACACCTGCAACAGAGAGGTCTCCGCCTCGGTGTAGAATTTGTTGGCTGTCTTAAGGTTTTCCGTATACTGCCAGGTATTGTAGAGCTGCCGTCTTACGTTCAGCGCCTTTGCCGCGGAAAGAGGAGCCTCGCTGGCACGGTTGAAATCGCGCCCCGACCATATCTTCTGCATAGAGTTGGTCTTCTGCTCTTCAATGCGGTTCAGATTACGGTTATATCCTCTTAAGATCGTTTGGTTTGTGATTCTCATTGTGCGTTACCTCCATTACAGTCCGACTCTGCCGGTGCCGTTGATAAGCTTATCCAGCATATCATCTATCGCGGTAGTAAGTCTCGAGGAAGCCGCGAACCACTTCTGGTAGTTCAGCATATCCAAGCCCTCCTCGTTCATCGATACGCCGGAAACATCGTCCCTTGCGTCCAGCAGTTCGTTTACCGTAACGACCGCGGTATCATAGCGGCTCTTTTCATACTGTATCGTCTGTCCGAGACGATTGCTGATAAAGGAGATATACTCGTAAAACGAGCCCTTGAAGTCGTTGGCGTTTCCGAATTTAATGTCAATATTATCAAACTGTGAAATGAGGTACAGAACGTTGGTGTTCTGGTAGGTAACGTTGCCCTCGGTATCGGTTATTTCCTTATAACCGTACTCGTAGTTCCATGTGCCGTTCTCCAGCGTGCGGGTCTGACCTATCATGGTGGGGTCGTCCATCCACGCTTCGGACACATGGATATTGCCCGCGGTGATGACTACCGAATCGGTCTCGACGCCGTCTATCTGCGCCATAAACATCGCTCTGTTCTCGTAGCCGGGCTCCTCGTAGCCGTTAGCCTTGTTGAAGGTCTGGGCGAGGGTGCTCGCGAAAGCGTTGAGCGCGCTCTTGAAGTAGGCGATGCCGTAGAAACCGCTCTGATTTCCCGTAGCGTACACGCCGTTGCCGTTTATCATATTCTGGTACGCCTTGAACGTTCCGCTTTGCAGAATGAGGTCTTCGCCGCTGGAGAAATGCAGCAAAGCCTCTCCGTAGTCGTCGTAATCCTTCATTATAATGCTGTTGGTCTTGAACTTCTCGCCGTCAAGTATCCTCACGCCCGCCATATCAACGCTGAACGTGCCGTTGGAGTTGTATGTAACAAAAATGTTTCCGTAGGTAGCAAGCTCGTCTACATACATATTCAGCTCATCGTACAGCTCGTTGGGGCCGTAATCATCGGGATAATGGAACTTCTCCTTGGCAATCTTCTCGTTGAGGATATTCATCTGCTCGAGCATTCCGTTGACATAATCTACGGTATCCTCAAGCTCACGAACGTAGGTATCCTCTACCTGTCTCAATTCCACATAGTACTGATTGAGCGCCTGGCACAGGTTCGTCGCGGCATTTCTCGCGATGGTAGCGACCTCGCGGCTGTCGGGCTTTTCCTCCGAGTAATCCTGGAGCGCGTTGAAGAACTGCTGCGTGTGATACTGCAGTCCGTCCGTCTCAAAGTTATCCAGCACGTCCTCTATCTCCGACAGTATAACGGTCGTCTTTTCGGTCTCCGCCTCTGTCGCGACGTTTTCGCGGTAACGCTTGTCTATATAAGGGTCTCTCACCTGAGAAACGCCGTAGGCGTTCACTCCATATCCGTTAAGGGAGAGTCTGTTCGAGTAGCTGCTCCAGCGAAGCTCTCCGATTGACGAAACGTACATCGCGTACAGATCGACCCGCTGTCTGGTATACCCGGGGGTATTTACATTGGAAATGTTATTTCCGACAATATCCTGGCACTTAGTAGCCATCTGTAAGGTCCTTTTCTGAACCTCAAATCCCAACATCGTAGATCGCATTTTCTGTCCTCCTAAATCTGCCTGATAACCTGGGCCGTCGATACTCCGCCGTAAACCTTTGACGCGCTTTTGTCGTAGGTCTCGGGCTTTTCAAAAATACCCGCCTGCTTAACAAATTCCCGCTGATTCTCCAGCTTCTTCTTGACGATATCGTTTGTTTCCTCGTTTATCGTCTTGATGTTCTCAAGCAGCTCCGTAAGTTGATTTATAAGCAAATTCATCTTTGCTCTGTAACTCTCGGGAGCCTCTTCAACAAGCTCCGCGAGTTTTCTGCCCTGCAATCCCAGACCCTTGAAAAGCTCCTCTCTCTTTTCCTCGAGCGATTTGCTTTTCATAAGGAACGCCTGCTCCTTATTGAGCGACTCCGTTAGCCACTCCAGGTCGTCCGTCATTATCTTCGTGCGTTTTTTCATCAGAAAGACAAGAAGCTCTCTGTAAAAATCCACATCTATCTCCAGACACCGCGTAACCGCGTTTGTAACTCTTTCAGTCATCTTATCACCCCATCAAGATATAGCCCGCAAGCTCCGCGGGGTCAACGCCCTCCTCCGCGGATCGCTGCGCTTCAAGCAGCTCCTGCGGCGTGGCGTCCGCTCTTATATCCTGTGCGATCCCGCTTCTTGCCGCCGTCAGCGCGTCGGCAAAGCCGAATTCGATCCTGTCTGTTCTGTCTGTCTTTTTAGCGGAAGCAGAGGCATCGGATCTGTTAGGAGCACTGACTTTCTGCGAAGTGTATGAAGTTATCACTCCGTTAATTCTTTTGATCTCCATAAACTTGCCTCCTTATTTCAAAAAATTTTTTCGCACCGGCGAACTCCGTTCGCCTACCGCGCTGTAAAAGCTCCGCTTTGCTGCGCTTTCACAGCTTGTTGCGAAAAAATTCGCTGCGTGGGCGCTTTGTTATTGTCTTTCAAGCGTTGCTTCTGATCGGCGAACTCCGTTCGCCTTCATTTCAAAAATTTTTTCGCACCGGCGAACTCCGTTCGCCTACCGCGCTGTAAAAGCTCCGCTTTGCTGCGCTTTCACAGCTTGTTGCGAAAAAATTCGCTGCGTGGGCGCTTTGTTGTTGTCTTTCAAGCGTTGCTTCTGATCGGCGTTTGTTATGTTGCCGCTTTTTAAGCTATACTTTCGGGCTTCGGTTTTTGCCGCATACTTATCCCTTTGATAATAGCTCTATATATTATATCGTCAAACATATCAAAAACTTTAGCAATTTTCGATAATTTTTTTTACAACCGCCTATCTTGTGGCAGGCGGAGCGTTGGGGCACAAAAAGCGCCCCCTTGCGGGAGCGCCGTTTTTGTTTTATCAGTTGCCCAGTGTTACAATAAGCTCGCCGCCCGAGTCGGTCGCGCCCATGAAGTAGGTGTCCTCATTGCCTAGGAAAACGGTCGGAGTGGAGCTGTCGCTGTCCTCGTCATATTTCGCGCTGGAGCACACTCCGCAGATATAGCCGCTTGACAATCTGCAATAGTCCTCAAATTCAAGATTATTCACACGATATGTTGTAACGTCGCCGGCAAGCCCCGCAAAAGGTCTCGCGCAATAGTAAGCCGAGTGTACCTTAACGGGAGCCAATTTCACATTTGCGGAGGACGCAGCCGATCCGTTAAAGGTGATAAGCGCATAATAATAGCCGTCTACATTGGACTCCATTACCGTGTCGAAATCATTCATCAGCAGCTCGTCGAACTTGCTCTTACAGCTTGTAGAGGTCTCGCTGAGCATTTCCCCCAGTGATTTGAACGACTGAACATACTGTATCTGGTTCCTGTTGATAAACATTTTTACAAATGTCGTTTTGTTGGTGGGGTAGTTGCCGTTTATCGAGGGGTAATACATAATGATCTTATCGGAATCGTTCGTCTTGCCCTTGTTTTCCTCGGCTATCGCAATGGACAGATCAGACTCATACTTCATGTATTTTGTAAAGGAATACTGGGCGGTCGAATAGAAATCCCGCGCCGCGTTATTGGCAGCCTGGATCCTTTCATTCTCCGTTCCAGCGTTGGAAAGTATGACGGCGGTGACCACCGCGATTATAGCGATCACTATAATAAGCTCTATCATTGTAAAGCCCTTTTTTGCCTTTAGCCGCTGTAAATAACGTATCATAACTCCCTGACTACCTCCGTTTAAATTGGCATAAGAAGCGGCGGGTAGGTCCCCACAAGCACTCCGTCCGCGTTAACTCCGTCCTTGCTGCCGTTCCACGCATATTCTCCCGACACGAAATCGTCCTTTGCGGGAACGTTCGCCGAAATGCTGCCGCGCGCGAACCAGCAGTACAAGCACTTTCCGCCCTCAAGATACACCCATCCGCTCGCGTCCTTTACGGGCGGGAATGACTCCGCCATCAGCAGCGCCATTTCGTCCTCCGCGCATTCTATGTCGGTCTCGCCCTGTCCTATGGGCTTTGAAGTCCTGCCCACCCACGGCGTACCGCTCTGATTGAAATTGCTCCCATCAAACGTTCCCTCGCTTTCAAAAGACCATGAGGTACCGCTTATGGTTATTTTGTAGGTGGCCGTATTGCTTGAACTGAGCCTCATTCCCCGCTCCTCAACGTCGCAGGTGACGAGGAAAGTATTTACAAACTGACATATTTTCGCGGCGGTATTGTTGGCGGACTGCACGTTCGCGCTCTCAACATACCCCATCATAACGGGAGTTATCAGCGCCGCAAGCACCGCGATTATCGCGATGACAACGATAAGCTCCACAAGGGTAAAACCCCGCCCGGCTTTTAAGACGCTCAGCTTCTTGACCAAAGAAACACCTCCTGCGATCGGGGGAACATCCGAATATAAACCGTTCGTTCTCTGCCAGGATTCTCTCCTCCGAGAGAATAATCAGCCGATTTTATTAATTATTATAATTATAATACCATAAGAGAGCTTTTTTTGCAAGAGGTTTTTTGAAAATTCCCCTCGTCCGCAAGTATTTTCGTTATAAATTTTAGTTATTGTTGATTCATTTTATGCAAGTCGCACAATTTATTGACAGCTTGTGGCGTGCAGATATTTGTGTTTGGCGCAATAGCTGTCCTGTCGGATAAGTCCGCATTTAGCTAATGCTTAAAACGCCCCCCGATTTGACTCGGAGGGCGTCGGATCCGGTACTAAGGTGGGTGTGCCCCTTCCCACATCTCTTTTGACCCAAAGGGTGTAATAGCAGCACGATCTCTACTTCAAAGTACCTACCTATATCCTATGTTGATTATAACACATTTATTCGGATTTGTAAAGAATTTTATTTTTGTTTTTAAGTTTTATCAGATTTTTTGTTCTTATTCGATAAAAAGTCATAACAGAATTCAGATAATCTTGGTCATCATCAACAAGAACCAGACGGACGATTGCGTTTAAATTAGTTTCGCCTATTCTTTTTACCATAAATACAGTGCCCTTGTTTTTACAATCCTTTATGATAATATCGGGATTCCGCACTGTTTCTGATGCGTACTCCCGAAACAGCTCATAGTCGCAGGGGTGTCTTTTCTGAATATGAGCAAGCTGCTCATAATTGATGATTACTTCATCTGTTGTTATTTTCCCAAACTCTTCTTCAAGTAATTTTATGTTAATTTTTCCCAGCCGCACCGCTCTGTTCATTTGAAATTTATCCTCAATATTAAGGCAACACCACACAAAGACCACGCTGCGCGCTTTATGCGGTATTGCCATAAAATAATCGCCGCCGCTGGCGGCGCACCTAAATTATCAATTATCCATTATACATTATCAATTTTCAAGCGCTTCACTCATAATTGTTTTTTCAATAAACTGAGCCCCCGATCTCCGGGGGCTGAATATTTCCGAAATCGGACATCAAGCGCCGCCCATTTCGAGGTATCTCTTGTACTCGCCGGGATCCTGGCACCTTGTCCTTGCCACCTCGTCGGTGATCTTGCCCATACGCACAAGGCGGGCGAGGTCCTGGTCGAGGGTGAACATTCCGTTTTTCTTACCGGTCGCGATAGCGGTGGGAACCTGGAATATCTTGCCCTCGCGTATCATGGAGCGGATAGCGTCCGTTGCCGCGAGTATCTCAAGAGCCGCGCAGCGCCCCTTTCCGTCCGCGGTGGGCACAAGGGTCTGAGAGATGATACCGACAATGGAGTTTGCGAGCTGCGAGCGTATCTGCCCCTGCGAGTGAGGGGGATAAACGTCGATAATACGGTCGATGGTCTCCGCGGCGCCGGTGGTATGCAGGGTGGAGAATACAAGGTGTCCCGTTTCCGCCGCCGTTACCGCCGCGTTGATGGTCTCGAAGTCACGCATCTCACCTACGAGTATAACGTCGGGGTCCTCACGGAGCGCGGCGCGCAGCGAGCCGGCAAAGGTATCGACGTCCTGCCCGATCTCACGCTGATTCACCATCGACTGCTTATGGGTGTGCAGATACTCGATAGGGTCCTCGACCGTGATTATGTGGCAGTTCTTCTGGCGGTTGATATGGTCGATCATAGCCGCGAGCGTGGTGGATTTACCCGAGCCGGTAGGCCCCGTTACCAGGACCAGTCCGCGCGGCGCGAGCGAAAACTCCCCAAGCGTTGCGGGCAGACCGAGGTCGGTAAGCGTAGGTATATCGTTTCTCAGCAGACGCAGCGCCACCGCGTGATAGCCGCGCTGGCGGTACACGTTGACTCTGTGGCGGTATCCCGAGGTGGACACATAGGAAAAGTCCGTGTCCATTCCCTTTGATATCTGCGACTTGTGCTTGATCGAGGTGATCTGATTGATAATATTGACGATTATCGGTTCCGTGCAGTCGGGATATCCCGGGAGCTTCTTGATCGAGCCGTGCAGACGGACGATAGGCGGCAGTCCTGCCGTAAAATGAAGGTCCGAGCAGCCGAGCTGCCTCGCCTCGTCCAGTATGCGGTTGATGTCCATAATGTTGTTGTTCGGTTCCACTTGTCTTTCTCCTTTTTTGGGTTAAACGGTATAGGTAGCCTTTACCAGTTCGTCCATTGTTGTCCTTCCCGCCAGTACCATCTGCGTTACGTTGTCGCGGAGCAGCAGCGTGCCGTTGTGGGTGGCCTGCGCGCCGATCTCCTCGGCTGTCGCGCCCTTTGAGATAAGCTCTTTTATGTCGTTTGTACAAACGATTATCTCGTGTATAGCGGTACGTCCCGCGTAGCCCGTACCGCGGCACTTCTTGCAGCCGCCCTTGTGCGCCACGCATATCTTCACGGGCTCTGTCTTGCTTACGAGCCGCAGGTCCGCGGGGTCGCTGAGCACCACAGTTTCCTTGCACTCGTTGCACAGCAGCTTTACAAGGCGCTGCGCGATGATCCCTACCAGTGATGAGGCTACCATATACGGCTCTACGCCCATATCAACAAGACGTATGATGGTGGAAGCCGCGTCGTTGGTATGCAGGGTCGAGAGCACAAAGTGTCCCGTGATAGCCGCACGTATAGCGATATCCGCGGTCTCGCCGTCACGGATCTCTCCGACCATTATGATGTCGGGGTCCTGACGCAGTATAGAACGCAGCGCCGCCGCAAAGGTCATACCCGCCTTGTCGTTTATCTGGCACTGGTTTACGCCGTCGATCTTCTTCTCGACAGGATCCTCTACCGTAACTATGTTTACATTAGGCTGTGACAGCTCGCCGAGTGTAGCGTACAGCGTGGTGGACTTACCCGAACCGGTAGGTCCCGTAACCAGCATAACGCCGTTGGGGCAGCGGATTATCTGCTTGAACATCTCATAGTTGTAGTCCGTCATACCGAGGTCGGTGATCTTGCGGGTCTTGTCGTCCGCTGTGGAAAGCAGACGTATAACGCATTTCTCGCCGTATACGCAGGGGATCGTCGACACACGCATATCCAGGTTTACGTGGTCGATGACCGTTCCGAAACGTCCGTCAAGCGGTATTCTTTTCTCGGCGATATTCATTCCGCCGAGTATCTTGATACGGGTAATTATTGAGTTGTGGAAGGATATCGGGACCTTCATGTCCTGCTCCACCAGCTCGCCGTCCATTCTGAAGCGTATTCTTGTTCTTGTCTTGAACGGCTCTATGTGAATATCCGTTACCTGCATTCTGAACGCGGTCTCTACCATCATATTGACCAGCTTAACGATAGGCGCGTTGTCGATACGCTCCGAGGACTCCGCCTCCACGGCGGTGGTATCCGCCATACGCTCATTGGCGAGCTCGTCAACGGCGCTGTCTACCGCCTGTGACGCGTAGAACTTGCCGATCGCCTCCTCAATGGCGGTCCTTGTGGATATCTGCGGGATTATGTCCATTCCCGTGCGAACCTTTAAATCCTCAAAAATGTAGAAGTTTATAGGATCGTTTGTCGCAACAAGCAGGCGGTTGTTGTTGATATCGAAGGCGAGCACACATTTTTCCCGTGCGATCTCCTCGGGTATCTTCATGACCGCCTCGGTGTTGATCTTGACTGCCGCCAGATCGACAAAGGGCACCTTAAGACGTATGGAAAGAGCCTGCGCGAGCTGGGTCTCCGAAACGAGCCCCATCTCGAGTATGATCTCACCGATCATCTTGCCGCCGCTTTCCTTCTGCTTATTGAGCGCGTCCTGAAGCTGCTTCTCGTTTATGAAACCATGCTCAACGAGAAGGTCGCCGATTCGCACATTTCTTGCAGGCATTTGCATTTACAAATTCTTCCTTTCGGGTTACTATTTCCGGAGGATCGTTCCGGATAACAGCTGCCGCGGTCATACCGCGTATTAAAAATCAAATCATATCGACCGATCGTCAAAACGACTTGAAATATCGGTAAAAATATGCTACAATATAGATACAAAAACTGAAAGGAGTTTTTATATGGAACTTCCAATTTATATTGTATGTTGCGTTCTGGTGTTCATTTTCGGCTCCGTTATAGGGAGCTTTCTGAACGTGGTGATACTGCGCACGCCGCTCAAGCAGTCGATCATAACCGAGCCCTCTCACTGCTTTTCCTGCGGCAACAGGCTGAAATGGTACGATATGTTTCCCATTTTCAGCTGGCTGATACTCCGCGGAAAATGCCGCTTCTGCAAGGCTAAGATATCGCCGCGCTACATGATAATCGAGGCGGTCTGCGCGGTAAGCTATCTGCTGGCTTTTCTGCGGTACGGATTCTCGCTTCAGTTCGCCGCCGCGGTCATACTTTTCGCGGTGCTCATAGTGCTCAGCGGGATTGATATCGACCACTACGAGATACCCTACTGGTGCAGCATTACCGTTGCGGTACTGGGCATCGCGGCGTTCTTCCTGTTCAAGGAGATCGTCTGGTGGGAGCGCCTGGTGGCTATGGGAGTTGTCGGCGTCCTGTTCGTGATACTGGTGCTTATCGGCGGAATGGGCGGCGGAGACCTCCAGCTTATGCTCGGCTCGTCGCTTCTTCTCGGATTCGACGTTTTCCCCGCGCTTTTCATCGGTATCGTCCTGGGAGCAATCTACGGCTCGGTCAAGAAGATACGCGACAGAAAGTCCGAAAAGCAGATCGCGGAAAAGATCAAGGCTCTTGTTACCGACTGGTATCAGGATCAGCTTGACAAGGACGTAGGCTATGTGAGCGAGGGTCATGAGGACATTGTTGTCGGCAGCATCAGCGACGGCGAGCCGGATATCGAATGGGAATTCCTGGACGAGAACGTCTGGAAAGGGCTCCCCGACAAGGCGGCTTTGAGCAGGGCGCTTCGCGAAAGCATTACCGATGAGCGCGAGGGCGGATTTAAGATCTTCATTAAAGAGGATATCATCACCAAGGTCAAATATTCGCGCAGAATGGTATTCGGACCTTTTCTCGCGGTGGGAATCTCCGCGGCGTGGCTTTACGGCTCGGTAATAACCGAGTGGTACGTTTCGCTTTTCACCGCGGTATGATTTCCGATTTGATAGAAAATATCGGGGCGGCTCTCGCCCCGAATTTTCTTTAGCGTTAGGTCGTGGGAGTAGTTACCGCCAGGGTTCTCTCCACATAGAAAATGTAGGTCTCCATCTCTTTGGATTCGTCATCGGGGTCGCCCGAGCTGAGTGATACGGGCAGGGTTCCGAGCTCTTTGCCTATGGTTCCGGAGTTAACTATGTTGAAAGGCTGATTAAGAGTCTTATCCTGCTGCGAAAGCTCTATATTTCTGAGAATGGTATAGCCCGTTCCCGAGAAAACAAGACCGCTGTATCCGTTGCCGCCATCCTTGCGCAGCTGCGGGTCATCATATACCTCAACATTGATCTGGACCGCCGGCATATTCTTTTTCGAGCCGTCGTCCTGTTCCTGCTGAACCTGCGTCAGAGCGACCTTAGGGTAGACGCCTTCAAAATAGCAGGAATCAAATACCTTTTCGGTCAAAGCACTGTCAAGCGTCCCTGCCGGAGAAAATGATTCGTTGCAGATAAAGTACTTGTTATTGCCCGACTTTTCGTCCGCCATGTACCTTATGCTTATGCACTTAAGGTTGTAGTTGGCTTCGCCGCCCTTACCCTTAAGCGCCATGATAATGTCGGACGCCTTTGACTGCACGTCGGTGAAATTAGTATCGGTCAGCACCGCGATATACGCCGCGTTTCTTATGCTTCGTGAAATGTAATACTCAACCGATTCCGCCGCGTTGGAAGCCCTTGTGCTCTCGTTTGTGGAGTTGACCGTATCCAGGATCGGCGCAACGAACATGAACATTCCCATAATAAGAATGCCAAGCAGCGCACAGGAGATGATCACCTCCGCCAGCGTGAAGCCGCCGTTTCTGCGGCAGAGCAGAAGACGTTTAATGTGTTCCATCATCAGTCACCGTCCCCTTCATCAATCCGGCTCAAGTATAGTTACGCCGTCTTTGGGCTTGGCGCCGTACACATTGATGAATTCTATTGTTTCTTCGGATTCCTTGCCGTCCTCATCTGTGGATGTTATAACCGCTGTAACGGGTTTGAACAGAAACTCGCCGTACTCATTGACCGCGTACTTGCCAAAGCTGTCTGCGGTGAGATCAACATCACCTTGGAGCACTACGTAAAAGTGAGAACGCATGCCAGGGAAACAATAATTATTTAAAGAAGAATCATCCGTAGCGGCAAAATTACTTTGAACTATGCCTTGCGGAATACTAACACGCACCGTATCGTCAGAGCAGATAAGTATTTCAAACTGATTATTTCCGCCGCCGGACACCTTGCCGTCACTGCCAAATGTCGCGTTCTTATAGCTTATATAAACAGGGGCAGTCGGTGAACCACCAACATAACCGCAATCAATAACTTTGCTGTCAAATCGCAGTTTATAATTGCGCGCCAAACGTGAATCTTTATTTGCTACTGCCGTCTCATTGTCGTTGGCGTAAACGTCAAGCGTAAACATTGAATTCCCTGCCGCCGCGATGTCGGCGTCTGATACCTCGTTTATATCCGAGATCTGAATATACTCAAAGTCCTTAGAGCCATATATTCTCGAATCAACCTTTTCGGCAAGCGCAAGACTTGTTCCGCCATCTTCATCGCCTCCGTCGCCCTCGTTTTTAATATTGCCGGGCTTAGGATTTGCGTGTGCGACAAAGTAGCTAATGCCGCCCTCGCTTGTTTCATCGTCCGTTGCGTGAACCACGCTGTAACCTAACGACGCGTTAAGTCCGCCGTCAAATTCAAATTCAAACTTGGTTGTATCCGATGAGTTATAGGTCGTTTCCCTTTCATGTGAAGCAAGGTATGCCTGCTGTTCGGAAAGCTCTCTGGAAAAGTCAAGATTTGACTGCCGCTGCTTTACCGCAAGACCTGTCATTGAAACAAGCATAGCTGCCATTATCGCGAAAATAGCGAACGCAACGATAATTTCAACCAAGGTAAAACCGCTTCGCTTTGAAAAAATCTTACTCATAGCTTTTCCCTCCTTGTATTAGTAGCCGTACTTGCGCCACGAGCGATTGCCCTGAGGTGTAAGCCAATCGGTATTAGTACCTATCAATTCCGAATAATTTATTTCGGGCGCGATATAGATATATGCATATCGATCGTTTAAAAGCAGATCGGAAACTATCAAACCGCCCGCCAAACGCAAACCGGGTTCAGCTGATGGTGACTTAGCTACGAATGTCATATATGGGGCATACACAAAACCAAAGGTGGTATTATACATAATGTGATCGTTATTCTTGGTCTGTGCCATTCGGATCTGAGCATTTTCATCGCATGATACGAACCATAAATTTGTAGTCGGATATATAAAGTTGCCTGCGCTGTCACGACTGACCAAATCACCTGTAAAGGAATCAAGATTAAACGAGGATGCGATCTCTTTTCTTCCCACTCTGTTAACGCATGGACAAACACCGTCCTCGATTAGCTCATCAGCCGTTGCGGCAGTACTCTCTACCAGATATTCATGCGTTTCGCACCACCAATAACCGTCCTCAAGCTTTTTGCCGTCCTTGGTTTGCGTATACTCGCACTTATGGCTTCCCGTACATGTTTTATGAACCATTTTGTTGACCGCTTTAGGCATACTATCTCTTGCACCGATTACGGGCAGCCCATTTGATGTGCCGTCAGCAAGCAGAGCAAACCAATTCATATGACCGACAAAGTCGGACCATGTAGACTGATACGTTACCCCCTCGGGAATATCAAAAACGACCGTACCTGCACCCTTTATCAGAACATAGGTAAGCGTTGACGCATCTTCGGGGTTACACGCAGTACCATCATACGGTCTCCACATAAAGGTTTCGTTTTCACCCAATTCATCGGCATCGTACTTTTCGGTTCTGTTGGAAGATTTTGCTTGTACATCATTTTCATCGGGATCAAGATTCCTGTTTGCAAGCAGGCGGATCGTGAAAACATTTTCAGGATCATCACCCGTATCTATGACAATGTAATAATTATTGACACCGGGTGCCCCATGCATGGGTGCAAGATCGTAAATGTTGCCTATTGTAGCGCTTTCATGAGACCCCTTGACAAACTTCAGATCCTCCTCCTCATAAACCACTCTGCCCTTGGGGACATTGCGTCCGTTCAGATCCAACCGATCCATTGACGCTGCGTCCGAATCATTGTTGTATGAATTAAAGGCAATATCAACAACATCATCGGAATCGACCTCGGGGATCCACTTGGGGTAACTGTTGCTTCCGATTGCAGTATTCAATTCATCGATAGCATCGGACTGTGAAAGGATACACCTGGTTTCATCGGTATCTCCCCACGCTTCAATATGGATATTAGGATTGCCCCAACCGCCTACGCTGTATTTATCAATATCATCACTGTTCGACAGATAAATATAACCGGCGCTGTTGCTTGTAATAATTATCGGAACACCGCTGCCGTACAAATCTCCGACTGAGTATAATGTACCGCCGACAAACAGGTTTCCTGCCATGTTTTGAGAGAGGGTTCCCACATAGCAATCGCCGAGAACATAAATATCAACATATTGCGGAATATCCAGATGACCATTATTTTCAATAATCAGATTACCGCCTACTATCAAAGTAGTATGCTCTTCTGCCGTTCCATTGGTTAGCCATTCGGACATCTTACCATATCCAGCCATACTTTGGCTTATTTGTAAATTTCCGCCAACCGACCAGTGCTTCGCTTCATATGTTGCAATTGAATACAAACCATCGTAGTTTGACTGAGTTGTATTATTTATCTCAACCGAACCTGCCGCAGTAAAATTGCCGAAGATGGTGGCTCCGTCCAGACCTACAACGCAGTACTCCGAGTCAATGTGAACCTCATCGTAATAGTTGCCCAAGCCTACCCAGTTCTCGTTTGGCAGATATCCGGTAGCGGTAAAGGTCTTACCTGCGGGCGGCGGCGTGGGATCACCCGACGAAAGCCTTACAAGGGTATGAGTAGTCTCGGTCACGCCGTTTACCATCGCCGTAACCACGAAGTCATACACATAGTATTCGCCCTCGTCGTTAAGTCTTGTTACTGTAACATCATACGCTCCGATATTGGGATCGTCCTCTTTTGTTCCGGTTCCGGTAAGGCTTGCGAAGCCGTTACCGTTGGTGCTCTTCGTCTCGCCGACCTTCAGCTTGAAGAACTCGCCCGAAAGCGTGTTCAGCTTACCGTCGTTAAGTCCTGCTATAACCGCGTCAGCAACAGATATCGAAGATTGGTAGGACTGCTCCCGATTGAAAACCGCATATTGTACAGAACGCGATGAAACTACGGAGAAGTACATCGCCATAACAACAATCAGAAGCGCAGTCATTGTACTGAGTACCATAAACAGCGCGCTTCCGCGGCTGCTGAGATACTTCCTCAATGTGTGTCTCATATTTGCCTCCTTCTCTCCCGTTCATATATCAGCCCGCGCTGCGCGGACTGCCCGTGATCGGCGGTACTCGCTCCGGCTTTCCCGCCCGATCGTCTTTAAAGGATTACCATGTTGTCCTGCTGGTCAAGCTGCTCGGTAGGATCCTGCATATGCTCGACGCTGTAGAATGTTATGGTCGTTGACAGACTGTAAATAGTATCCGACAGGCTCAGCTCCTCCTGAGCGTTGGGATCGTTGGGGTTCTCGGTGTTGGGAGTGGTAGCCTCGGGCTGTCTTGCGGGAACAGGCAGACCTGCGTTCCTGTAAAGCGCGGTAGTCGCGTCGGTGTCAGCCCTCGTCTGTATCTCCTCGATTATTTCATTGTACTCCTCTTGAAGCTCCGCGTACTCCATCGAAATTCCGCCGATCATCAGCGCCTTTCTGGTGGGGGTGCCGTGTTCGTCCTTAACATAGGAATTTACCTCGTCGCAGAACTTCAACAGCTCCTCCTGCTCGATCGCATTTACGGTAAATGTGATGACCGTAGAGCCGACAGTCTGACCCGAACCCAGCGCCTCGCTCAAAATAAGCTGACGATTCTCCGCCGCAAGCTCCTCCTCCGAGGGCTCAAGACCCTGTGTTACATAGGATTTCAGCGCGTATGTGACCTCGGGCGGAGTGTAAAATGTAGCAGTCAGCGTAGACGTGCCGGGGGAGCTTACCGAAAGCGACTCCACAAGAACGTTGGATTCGCACTGCTCCAGGAACGCTCTGAACTCCGCTTCCGCGTCGTAGTTGCAAAGCTCGGGGAAGAACATATCCGCCAGCGTTTCGCCCTGCCTGTACGCCTCAAGGACCTGATCTCTCAGCGGACCCTTTGTGCTCTGCTTCTCAAGCGCCGCCGTTAATTCCTGCTGCTTCGACTCAAGAGTCGCGGTAGTGCTCTGAATAGTCTCAAATCTGGGCTTTATGAAAAGGAATACACCCAGTGCCAGTATAATTATGATCGCGATTATAAACGCGCCGATTCGTTCCTGCTTACTCAGCTTCATTTACTTCTGCCTCCTCTTCCTCTGATTCCGGTTCAAGATTTATTGTCGCGTTCTCCTCGTCGCTGCCCATGTTGAGATTCATGGAAACCTCGAAGGAGAATACCGTGTCAAGGTCGGTGTCGCCGTTCTTGTTCAGTATCGCGTAGATGACCTCATTGCTGGAGTTATCCTTACTGAAGCCGGAGTAGGAGATATTCGCAAAATAGGGATCGCCGTATTTATTTGTTACCTTTTCGGTAAGGTACTGAACATAAGCCGACGGTATCGCGGAGGGGTCTCCGTTGCACATGCCCTTGAAGCTTACGCTTACGCTGGAACCGTTTATAGAGTAGCTCACAACGTCGAGCCGCTGATCGCCGCTTATGATCTTATCGTCATTGTCGATCGGCTCTCTGAATTTCTGCACAACATAGCTCTGGACCTTCGGCTGATAGTTGAACAGCAGCGAGGTCTGCTCCATGCTGGCGTTATAGCTCTCGAAGCCTTGCAGCATCGCCGTTCTCTGATCCACTATCCTGTTGTCGTTGACCAGCACGGGATTGTCTATCTGAGCCTGCACCGTGGTTATATCCGACTTAAGCCCGTTGTTGATGATCTCCAGACCCACGCATATACCGGCAACGACCAGAACCGAGCCGAGCACGCCTCCGCCGAGCATCATAAGGAAGCCGTTGATACCCTTGGACTCCTTCGCCGAGGTAGCCTCGAGCAGGTTGATATGCTCCAGTTCCTTGTTGCGCCTGTAAATAGCGCCGATCGCGTTGGCGTACTTCGTGAAATCGATCTCCGCCATGGAAATGACCGAAGAGGGATTCGACAGCACGTTTGTGGGGATATTGTGCGAGGAGATCGCGTTTGACAGCTCGATGAAGTTCTCGATCTCGCCGTAGAACATTATCTCCTTAAGCGGCTTTGCGCCCTTACGGCTCTTGATAAACTGGATCATTCTGAACAGGTTATCCGAAACCGCGCGGGTAACATAGTCGGGAGCGTTGTCGTAATCGCCCGGGTCAATGGGGAAGTAGCGCGAGAATACTATCTGATTGTCCTCATACAGGTTCATGTTGAGGAAGTTCTTATCTATCTGCATAAGCAGAAGCGGCATTCTGTCGGACATCTTCGGGGTATTAACGATAAGGCGGGTCACAGAGTTGTTGGAAATATTTACCGCCTTAAGGGAAAGTCCGATATGTGAGAACAGCCTCACATAGCCGTCAACCAGCCTCTGCGGGCAGGCTGTGGCGATGACCTTGAGCATTTTGTTCTTTTCCTCGTCCTCAGTCTCGCCCGCTATGGTAAACGAAATATTGTACTCGCGGGAAACGTTCATGTTCGCCTGGATCATCGCCTCGATGATGGCGGGATTCTTCATGTTTTTGGGCTTGGCGAGCAACAGCTCCCTATACACAATTGAACTGGAGGTTATGGACACGATAGCGTCCTTCTCCTTGATGTCCTTGGTCTTGATTATATCGTTGATCTCAGCGGCGACCATGGGGACGTCGGTTATGTACCCGTTGGATACCATACCGAGACTCAGCTCGCGCATATCCGCGTCCTGCACTCTGATCTTGTTACCGCTGTGAACGCCTCTGACCAGCTTTATTTGTCTGTCGGTAATATCAATTGAAAGCATATCTTCACCTCATAAATATTTTTGTTTCGTCTGCGGCTTTGACACCGCCTGATCTTAGAGCTTGTTTAGTATCCGGAGAAGTGCCGGATTTGCCCGGATTTTCGCGCCGGACGACGGCAATTTTTCGCCGATGTACTGTATGTACATCAAGAAAAATTGCCTGAGTATGGTGCGAAAAGACGGGTGAAGACGGCGCTTCGGAAGATACTAAACGAGCTCTCAATTAGGAGATATTTGTCATGCTGCCGTAGAGCATCGGGAACATTCCCGCAAGGAACAGACCGATAGCGATACCCATGATGATTATCATCAACGGCTCCATCAATCCGACCAGCTTGGAGATCGCGCTGTCCGCCTCGTCGTCGTAGTAGTCCGCCGCCTTGGACAGAATGGTGTCCAGCGTACCGGATTCCTCGCCGACGTAGATGATCGAGGTGAACATGCCCTCAAAAATTCCCGTTTTCTCGATGGATTTCGACATGCTCTCACCGAGCTTGATGTCGTCCACAACTTCCTTAAAGCACTTTCTTATGTAGGAATTGCCGATGACCGCCACAGATTTCTCTATACAGTCAACCATCTGCAAGCCCGCGCCGTAAAGGTTCGCCATATTTCTCGCGAAGCTTCCGGTATAGATCGTAGCGACCAGCTTTCCTACCTTCGGCATTTTCAAAGTCATTTCATCAAATTTTAATCTTGCGGAGGGAGTTCTTAAAACAAAGAAGAAGAAAACGATTATTGCGGCAATAACGATAAGATAAACATACCACTGGTTAATAAGCGAATCCGAGAACGCGAGCAGAGCTCTTGAAAGCCCGTTCATATCCTCCTCCGCCATCATACTTCCGAACTGAGGAAGAACCTGCGTAAACAAAAGTATGATCACGGCGACCATCAATACCAACAGAACGATAGGATACACCAACGCGCCCTTAGCCTTGTTGGCGGTCTTGTTGGCGTTTGCGTAGTGGTCGGACACGCGCGCGAGCATCGCGTCCAGCGTACCCGAAGCCTCGCCCGCCGCTACCATGCTGACGAACAGGTCGGGAAAAACGCCCGGCTTCATCGAGAGAACATCCGAGAAAGCCTTACCTTTCTGAACCTCCTCGTAGATATCGAGAAGCACCGCCTTCGCCTTTTTGTTTTCCTGCTGCTCCTGAAGTATGTTGAGCGCCCTTACCAAGGACAGACCCGCGGCGGTCATAGACGCGAGCTGTCTGCTTATAAAGGAGACCTCTTTTGTCTTGAACTTATACTTGACGTCCGCACCGTCCTTCGAACCCATATCGCGATAGCTTGTGCAATACAGGTTGCGTTCCCTCAGCCTTTGCTGAAGATCCAAATAATCCTCTGCCATTTCCTGACCTTTGACGGTTTTGCCGCTTATGTCAGTGGCCACATACGAGAATTTTTTCACCGGATAACCTCCATTCCCCCCGCAATCAAATGCGAAATATAGGACACACCGACCGCGCCTTATCCCGCTTGGGAAAGCGCTTAAAGCCGAGGAACGCACAAACCGCCCCGCCCCTATCGGCGTTTCCGCGAACGGCAGCTAAAAAGGCATAGTATACCCCTGTCGTCCGTTATATAATTATAACATAATTTACACATTATTTCAAGCACTGTCACGGAAAAAATAAACGTTTTCATGGATTTTGCGGCATTTTTGGGTGTAGAAATTCCGTGGGCTCTTATGTGCAATTTAGACAAAACGGTTGAAAAACCCGCATATTTTTGTAACAAGATATAAATAAAACCGGCATGTATATAAAGTGTTGATCTAAGCTGTTATGCTTTGAATTTATGTTGACGAGGAATTGTTTATAAATGTTGACGAGAAGCAAATTATTTAAATGGGAATTTCAAAATTTCCGCCAGCCATACTCCGCTCTCTCACTCCGTTCGCTCGCTGCGCATGTCTGGCGGAAACCGTGCAGCATTTGCCGTTCGGCAAATGCGCACTTTTTGAAATTCGGCGGCTCGGACTTTAATATTACTAAACTTTTATACAAGCTAAAGGGCGGCATTTCTGCCGCCCCTCGTTATTTTTACTTGCCAAACTCTTCGGTGTACATCTTCTGCATTTCAACCAGATGATCGTACTTAGCCTTGGAGTTTGCGACCGCCTTATCAAACAGAACAGTCGCTCTGTCGGGATTAGCACGCATGAGCGAGTTGTAACGTACCTCTCTCATCATGAATGCCTTGTAATCGCCCGTGGGAGCCTTGCTGTCCAGCGAGAAGGGAGACTTGCCCTCTGCCGCCAGGTCGGGATTGAATCTGAACAGGTGCCAGTAGCCCGCCTCAACAGCTTCTTTCTCAACCTGCTGAGCGATGGTAAGACCGCCCTTGATGCCGTGGTTGATACAAGGAGCGTAAGCTATGATCAGAGAAGGTCCGTCGTAAGCCTCCGCCTCCGCGATAGCCTTAAGGCACTGGTTGCGATCCGCACCCATGGATATCTGAGCAACGTATACA
>CAZKJC010000002.1:0-1862 GCA_964552995.1 uncultured Ruminococcus sp. | reverse complement strand
GTAGCTCATCGCGATACCCGCGAGGTCCTTCTTCTTAACGTCCTTACCGCCCGCGGCGAACTGCGCAACAGCGCCGACGTTGGTAGCCTTGGAAGCCTGACCGCCCGTGTTGGAGTAAACCTCGGTATCGAATACCAGGATATTAACGTTCTTGCCGGAAGCGATAACATGATCAAGTCCGCCGTAGCCGATATCGTAAGCCCAGCCGTCGCCGCCGAGTATCCACTGGCTCTTCTTGGACAGGTAGTTCTTGAGCTTCAGAACCTCCTTGACAGCAGGCTCGTTAGCGCACTGGCAGTTCTCGAACGCCTCAACCAGGTTCTTGGTAGCAACAGCGTTAGCCTTGCCGTCGTTCTCGGTCTTGAAGTACTCGTCGATAAGCGCCTTAGCCTTCTCGTGACCGTCAAGAGCGGCGATCTCCTTCAGCTTGCTCTGCGCTCTCTTGCGGAGAGTATCCTGAGCGATGAACATGCCGAGACCGAACTCCGCGTTATCCTCAAACAGGGAGTTAGCCCAAGCGGGACCCTTGCCCTCCTTGTTGGTGGTGTAAGGAGTAGAAGGCTCGGAGCCTGCCCAGATAGAGGAGCAGCCCGTAGCGTTGGCGATGTACATTCTGTCGCCGAAGAGCTGAGTTACCAGCTTAGCGTAAGGAGTTTCGCCGCAGCCCGCGCACGCGCCGGAGAATTCAAGCAGCGGCTGCTTGAACTGCGAGCCCTTAACGGTGTTCTCCGCAAACTTAGCGCTTACCTCTTCCTTATCGGAAACGCTCTTTACAGCGTAGTCGAATGCCGCCTGCTGCTCCATCTGAGTTTCGATGGGCTTCATAACGAGAGCGTTCTTGCTCTTGTCCTTAGCGCCCGCGGGGCAGACCTGCGCACAAACGCCGCAGCCCGTGCAGTCGAGTGTGGAAACAGCCATTGTGTACTTCAGACCGGGCAGACCGGTTGCGTCCTTTACCTTTGTGGAAGCGGGAGCAGCGGAAACCTCCGCGTCGTTCATAACAAAGGGACGGATGACCGCGTGAGGACATACGTAAGCGCACTGGTTGCACTGAATGCAGTTCTCGGGTATCCACTCGGGAACGTCGACCGCGATACCGCGCTTCTCAAACGCAGCCGAGCCCTGCGGGAACGTGCCGTCCGCGATATCCACAAAGGTGGAAACGGGCAGAGAATCGCCGCGCTGAGCGTTTACGGGGATCTGGATCTTGTTTACAAAGTCGACCAGAGCCTTGTTGTCGCCCGTAGCGGTGTGAACGGGCAGCTCGCCTGCCGCGTCAGCCCATGCAGCGGGAACGTCTACCTTGATGACCTCGCCCGCGCCCTTTTCGATAGCCGCGTAGTTCATGTTGACGATATCGTCGCCCTTCTTAGCAAAGGACTTGTACGCCATCTTCTTCATGTAGTCGATAGCCTGGTCAGCGGGGATAATGTTCGCGATAGAGAAGAACGCGGACTGGAGAACGGTGTTGGTCTTGTTGCCCAGGCCTATCTCCTTAGCTACCTTGATAGCGTTGATGATATAGAAATTGATGTTGTTCTTGGCGATGTAAGCCTTTACGGGAGCGGGCAGCTTCTCGTCCAGCTCCTCGGGAGTCCACTGGCAGTTGAGCAGGAACGAGCCGCCGGGGATAACGTCCTGTACCATATCGTACTTGTCGATATAGGAGGGGTTATGGCAGGCAACAAAGTTCGCCTTGTTTACAAAGTAGGTGGACTTGATGGGGCTCTTACCGAATCTCAGGTGGGAGATGGTAACGCCGCCCGACTTCTTGGAGTCGTATGCGAAGTAAGCCTGCGCGTACATATCGGTGTGGTCGCCGATGATCTTGATGGAGTTCTTGTTCGCGCCGACGGTACCGT
>CAZKJC010000001.1:34234-44346 GCA_964552995.1 uncultured Ruminococcus sp. | reverse complement strand
CCCCCGAAGGTGTCAGCCCCGACCAGAGCGCGTGAAAGCTCCGCTTTCTCAAAATAATAGAACGGATAAACATAACAAATTCAACTTTAACAAATTAAAAGGAGTTCCACATTGCAAATCTAACAAAATAAGCGTGCTAGCATAAATTATCATTTACATTAGGAGTACATTATGGAAGAAAAAATCTTAGTGGTAGACGACGAGATCGAGATCGCCGATCTTGTAGAGGTATACCTCAAAAACGAGGGCTACTCGGTGATAAAGTGCTATAACGGCACGGATGCGCTCAAATGCGCGGAGGACAGCGAGATAAGTCTTGCGGTGCTTGACGTGATGCTGCCGGATATCGACGGCTTCGCGCTGCTTCAGCGGCTGCGCGCGGAGTTCGTTTTCCCCATCATAATGCTTACGGCAAAGGTGGAGGATATGGATAAGATAACCGGTCTGACGCTTGGCGCGGACGATTACATCACCAAGCCGTTCAATCCGCTGGAGCTTGTCGCGCGGGTAAAGACCCAGCTTCGGCGGTATACCCGCTACAACACCGCCGATCCCCGCCGTGAGGTCACCGAGATCGACCTGCGCGGTCTGCATATCAACAACAGCTGCCACAAATGCACGCTTAACGGCGAAGAGATCACCCTTACTCCCATTGAGTTCAATATCCTGTGGTATCTCTGCCGCCGCAGCGGGAACGTGGTGTCCTCCGAGGAGCTTTTCGAGGAGGTATGGGGTGAGAAATTCCTTGACAGCAACAACACCGTTATGGCGCATATCGCGCGGCTGCGTGAAAAGCTCCACGAGCCGCCGCGCCGTCCGAAATATGTAAAGACAGTATGGGGAGTGGGTTATACAATTGAAAAGTAATCTGGTATCGGTCATACGCCGCCGAAGCCGCGTGTCCAAGCGTATCATCGCACAGTATTTTGTTGTTATGATCTGTTTCGCGCTGCTGCTGGCATTCGGAATAATAAGCGGCTGGCTCGTATGTCAGCAGTTTATATGGTACAGCAGCAGTCCGCTGTATCGGTTCCTGATATTTATAAGAGATAATATGCTGTTTATCGTCGGCGGGATAATCCTGGCGGGCTGGGCGGTCATAACCTATTTCTTTATGGCAAGACCGCTGAAATATATTGACGAGGTGGTTTCCGCGGCGGAGCAGCTCGCGGCTCCCGATGACAAGGAAATAATTCTGAGCGCGGCTCTGTATGACGTTCAGAATGAGCTTAATCTTGTGCGCACCCGCGCTCTGAGCGACGCGGCGGCGGCAAAGGAGGCGGAGAAGCGCAAGAACGATCTGATAATATATCTGGCGCATGATCTCAAGACCCCTCTCACCAGCGTGATAGGCTACCTTACACTGCTGCGCGACGAACCGCAGATATCCTCCGAAACACGGGCGCGGTATACGGGAATAGCGCTTGACAAGGCGGAGCGCCTGGAGCAGCTTATCAACGAGTTTTTCGATATAACCCGCTTCAGCCTTGCCACGCTTTCGCTGGAGCAGGAACGGATAAATCTCAGCTTTATGCTGGAACAGACCGTGAGCGAATTTTACCCCGTTCTGTCGGAAAAGGGACTGAGCTGGAAAACGGATATAATGCCCGATGTGGAGCTTCTGTGCGACCCCGATAAGCTGGAGAGGGTGTTTGACAATCTGGTAAGGAACGCGGTGAATTACAGCTACCCCGACAGCGAAATAGAGCTTGTTATGTACGCCGACGAGAAAAATGTGACGATATCCTTTAAGAATCGGGGACGTACTATCCCGCCCGAAAAGCTGGATAAAATATTCGAGCAGTTTTTCCGCCTGGATTCCGCGCGCTCCACGGGAACGGGCGGCGCGGGGCTTGGGCTTGCTATCGCAAAGGAGATAGCTGCGCTGCACGGCGGCAATATTTCCGCGCAGAGCAGCAACGAATGCACGGTGTTCACGCTGGTGCTGCCGATATAGACAATAGACATAAAGCAGCAACATAAAGCCCACGCATGAAGGGTCATTCAAAAACGATCCGCAAAATCCCGCCGCATCAGAATTTCAAAAAGGTCATCGTTTGCCTTAACGGCAAACGATGACCGGTTCCCGCAATCGCGCGGAGTGAGCGAGCGCAGCGAGTGAACGGAGCGTGCTTGCGGGAATTTTGAAATTCTTTTAAATCATTTACTTCTCGTCAACATAACTTAACCGCACAATAGTTCGGATAAATATTTTATATACAGACTGAGGCAAAAAGCTGCGGCTTTTTGCCTCTTGTCATAAAAACGTAAGATTTTGCGAATAAAATCGAAATTATCCCTAAAGGATATACGAATAAAAAAATTTCCCCGTTATGATAGAATATAGACGCAGGGCAAGAGGATCTGCCCGATAACCGCGCGGCAAAAGTATGATCAATGCCTAGCCATGCGGAAAAAATTTTTTTGAAATCAGGAGAATAAAATGGGGAAATTAAATATTGCGGTATTTTTCGGGGGGATATCCTCGGAGTATGAGGTCTCGCTGCGATCGGCGGCGGCAGTGCTGGAAAGCATGGATAACGGGAAATACAAAGCCGTTCCCGTAGGTATCACGAGGAGCGGCGAGTGGTTTTATTACGGCGGGAGCAGCGAGAGGATACGCGAGGACAAATGGCAGGGCGCGGACTGTACTCCAGCGGTGCTCTCGCCGGACAGGCGGGAGAGCGGGCTTATTTTAAGCGGAGGGGAGCGGGTAAGGATCGACGCGGCGTTCCCCGTAATGCACGGAATAGGCGGCGAGGACGGAACGCTCCAGGGGCTTATAGAGCTGGCGGGGATACCGCTGTGCGGCTGCGGCACGCTTGCTTCGGCGTTGTGTATGGATAAGGATAAGGCGCACAGACTGGTACGGGCGGCGGGAATAGACGTGCCGAATGCCGTAACACTTGACGGCGGGGAAGCTCCCGATATATCGGAGATCGTTTCCGTTACAGGATTTCCCGCCTTTGTAAAGCCGCTGCGGGCGGGGTCCTCCTTGGGAATATCGGTGGCTCATGACCCCGCGGAGCTTCAAAAAAGCATTGAATACGCGCGGCGCTACGACAGCAGCATTATCATAGAGCAGGCAATAAGCGGCTCGGGAAACGGCGGGCGCGTATGCGAGGTCGGCTGCGCGATATTGGGCGGGAGCGACCCGATAGTCGGCGAGGTCGACGAGGTAGAGCTTAGCGGGGATTTTTTCGATTATACCGAAAAATACACGCTCAGAACCGCGTCGATACACCGGCTGCCGAGCTCGGACAAGTCCTCCGAAAAAATAAAGAAAACCGCGCTGAAAATTTATAAGGCATTGGGCTGCAGCGGCTTTGCAAGGGTAGATATGTTCCTTAAGCCCGACGGCGGGATCGTTTTTAATGAGGTGAACACTATCCCGGGCTTTACCGAGCACAGCCGCTATCCCTCAATGATGAGAGAGGCGGGCTACTCGCTGGAGCGAGTGGTGGATATGATAATCGGACAGGCGGTGGGAGCATGAAAGTATCTCTGTCTCCGAAGGATATACATTACGGCAGCCTTATCGAGGTGAACGGTGAGCACGGTCTGCCGCGGGATCACAGCTGCGCTCTGTTTCCCGTTGAGGAGAGCGGGGAAATAACCATGCAGCGAATCGCCGCCGTGCTGCTGGGCAAGCTGCTGGAGGTCGCGGGCGGTCGGGAAATAGCGCTCGTTAGCGGCTACCGCTCCGCTGAGGAGCAGCGGCGGATATGGTACGACAGCCTGCGAGAAAACGGTCGGGAATTTACGGAAAAATATGTCGCCGCGCCCTTTCACAGCGAGCACCAGACGGGGCTGGCGATAGACCTGGGACTGAAGCGCGGACACATCGACTTTATCCGTCCGGATTTTCCCTATGACGGCGTATGCGGGGAGTTCCGCCGCCGCGCCGCTGATTTCGGTTTTGTGGAGCGCTACCCGAGGGGCAAGGAGAAGATAACGGGGATAGCTCACGAGCCGTGGCATTTCCGCTATGTGGGAGTACCTCACGCGGAGATAATGAACGCAAAGGACTTCACGCTTGAGGAATACGTTCTCTGGCTCAAAAAATTCAGATTCGGGCAGTCGCCGCTGATATTCCGCAGGGAGAGCCTGCGCGCGGAGATATCATTTCTTGAAGCGCAGCAGGCGGAAATAGAGCTGACCGAGCCTTACAGCGTTTCGGGAAACAACTCCGACGGCTTCATCATCACACAGATCACACCGGAACGGAGGGCGGGATCATGAAACGATACGGCACGCTTGACATTTTCAGACTTGCGGCGGCGGTAATGGTGATAGCTATCCACACTGCTCCCCTTGAAAGTTTAAACAGAGAGCTTGACTATATTTTCGGGATATTGATACCCCGCGTCGCCGTTCCGTTTTTCTTTATGGTCTCGGGGCAGTTTATCGATCTGTCACGATCTTCCGCGGTGTTAAAGCAAATAAAAAAGCTGGCGGTCATGTATGGGATATCCGTGTTGATCTATCTTCCCCTGGGGATATACGGCGGACATTATGCGGATATCACCCCGATATCCGCGCTGAAAATGCTGCTTTTTGACGGCAGCTTCTATCATCTGTGGTATTTTCCCGCCTGCATTCTCGGGCTGATAATTGTGCATTTTCTGCGTTTTCTGCCGAAAAAAGCGGCGATGACCGCCGCCGCGGTTTTATATATTATAGGGCTTTTCGGGGATAGCTACTATGGTCTTGCGGAGCTGATACCGCCTGTTTCGGCGGCGTATTCCGTGCTTTTCGGGATATTTTCCTACACGCGCAACGGCTTGTTTTTCGCGCCGATATTTCTTCTGATGGGGAATGAGATCGGCGCGTACAGGCGCTCCGCAAGCCGACCGAAGCTGCTTGCGGGACTGCTGTTCTCGCTGGCGATGATGATAACCGAGGGAATGCTCCTGCGGCATTTTGAGATACCCCGCCACAACAGCATGATGATATTCCTTGTTCCGGTCATGCTGTTTCTGTATAAGCTCCTGCTGTCGTTCCCCGCGCCGCCGCACGCTTTCGCGAGATCCGTTTCCGCGTGGGTCTATATCCTCCACCCCGCCGTTATAGCGGTATTGCACGGAGCGGCAAAAGTGCTGACGATCCTTGACAACAGTGTGGTGTTCTTTATGCTGACTGTCGCGCTTTCCTTTGCGGCGGCGGTTTTGGCGGAGCTTCTCCTGCAAAAAGCTAAGGCGAGACCCGACAAAGCCTCGCCCATAAAATAAACCGTCCTGTTATTTTAAAATATTGCCCTTTAAATAAGCGTACAGCTCCTCCGCCATCTCGACCTGCTCGGTGGCGCGGGGGTGACCGTTTGTAACGTCGCCGTTGCGGGTGAACAGGAAGTGCCTTACGCGCGGACTGTTCACCTCGGCGGCGATCTCGTCTATCGCCGCGTCCCACGTCTTGTCGTGGCGCAGATTGGTCAGCAGCAGCACAAATTCCGCCTTGGGGTACTTCTCCATCAGATCGGAGAGCATTTCTATGTACTTATCCTTCCACATACGGCGGTAGTCGGGGCGCTTTATCGCCTCGGGGTCGGGAGCCGCGTCGTTCTGCCCGATGGCTATTATCACACAGTCGGGTATCCAACTGAAATCCCATTTCTTGGTGGGCTTGTAGGGGCTGTATTCCAGCTTGTCATAGCAGCTCAGCATTCCCGTCAGCATATCCGAGCAGTAATAGCCCGTGCCGTCAAGCAGCGCTATTCCGCCCTGGGCTATATCGTGGAGCTCCGCGTTCAGCTTGCGCGACAGTATCGCGGGATAGCTGAAATGGGAATTGTCATACTGGCTGTGGTGAGGCGGGTCGCACTGTCCCTCATAAAAAATAGCCTCCGTGACCTCTCCCGCGGACACGCTGTCGCCGTAGACCTCCAGCTTATAATCATACTTATGTCCGGGATTTCTGAGCACAGCGCCCTCGTCCACGACTATTCCCGAAAGCTCCGCATAGTGAGCCGCCGCCAGCCGCTTGAAGAGCACGAGGGTATGCTCCTTGTCCTCCAGACCCTCCGCCAGCATATACAGCTCGTCCTCGTAACTGTTTTTGAGAGTTACCGACTGCTGAATCCCGTCGATGATAGCACCGAAGTAACAATGCTCCTGCATATCGATATTCTTTAATACCATACCCACCGAAGTACCCGTGAATACCGTTTCCACTGTGCTCGCGGCGAATATCAGCACGGGACGTTTCGGGTCGTCAAAATCGATCCTGCCCATATACTGAAAGCAGCCATCGTCCGCACCTACAAATTTCAATCCATTATTAACAGTGTACATAATTTTCTCCTGATTTTATTTTAAAAAAATTTTCCGCGACCCGCCCGTAAAAGCTTACTCCGCTTCGCGGAGTTTTGCGCAAAATACCACGAAATACGCTAACCGTTTACTCCCATGTTGCGCAAAACCTTGTTACGCTTTCACGGGCTCCCGCGGAAAATTTTGCTGCGTGGGCGTTTTGTCGCTATTTGCCGGCACTCGCTTTGCTGCGTGGGCGTTACGTCGCTGTTTGCCGGCACTTGCTTTACTGCGTGGTCGGTCTGTCGCCGTCGTCTTTCAGCGCCTTTGCTGCGCCGACATTGGGGGCTTTTGATTATAAGCTCTCCTTTGTGAGCCGCACCGAAATAGTCAGCTAAGAGCCGCCAGCAGCATGGAAATTATCGTGTTGCTGACCGCGAACCCCTCCGCCGTAAGAGCCAGCCGTTCGTCATTGATCCCGTAATACTTTTCGGGAATACGCTCCAGCCCCTTTAAAAGCGGCTTGTAAAGCTCCTCGGATATCCCCTCGGCAAGCCTTAACCCCAGCATTACGCGTTCCTCGTATATCTCCCTGTCGTCGGGCAGCTCTCCCTCGGCAAGCTCCCTTTGCCGCTCCGCCGAGATAAAATCCTCAACGCCGCGTTCAATGTAAAACCGCCGCCCCTTATACAGGGAATGCGCCGCCGCGCCTATCCCGAGATATTCCTCCCTGCGCCAGTATTTCAGATTATGCCGGCACTCGAAGCCCTCTTTCGCAAAATTGCTTATCTCATACTGCCCGAATCCATGCTCCGACAGCGCCCGCACCGTTTGCAGGTACATATCCGCCGTCTCGTCCTCGTCGGGCAGCTCGGGGGTATCTTTCCCGAACGGGGTGTTCGGCTCGATCTTCAGCATATACGCCGAAATGTGTGTCAGCGGCAGCTCCGCGAGCCGCTCCAGCGTGCTTTTCAGACTGTCCGCGGTCTGCCGCGGAGTCGCCAGCATTATATCAGCCGAAATATTACCGAAGCCCGCTTTTTTCGCGGCGAGTATCGCGTTCTCTGCGGTACTCGCGTCGTGCCGTCTGCCAAGAGCCGCCAGCACCCTGTTATCAAGCGACTGCACCCCGACCGAAAGGCGGTTTACTCCCGCATCTAACAGCGTTTCCAGAGCTTCCTCCGTCATCTCGCAGGGGTTGCACTCCACGGTGATCTCCGCGTTTTGCGTGAAACCAACCGCGCAAAGTATCTCCCCTATCCTGTCCGCCATCAATATCGGAGTTCCCCCGCCGAAATACACGCTGTCAAACTCCCCGCCGTAGGCTCGGATATTGCGTATGACCGCGCGGGCGTATCTCTCCGCCAAACTCTCGTCATAGCCCACGGAATAGAAATCGCAGTAGGGGCATTTCCTCAGGCAGAACGGAACGTGGATATAAAGCCCTTTCATTCGTCGTCCAGCTTCAGCACCGCCATGAACGCCTCCTGCGGCACCTCCACCGTTCCGAAGGCTCTCATGCGCTTTTTGCCCTCTTTCTGCTTTTCCAGCAGCTTTTTCTTTCGCGTGATATCGCCGCCGTAGCACTTCGCCAAAACGTCCTTGCGGAGCGCCTTGATGGTCTCGCGCGCGATTATCTTGCCGCCCACGCATGCCTGAATGGGCACCTCGAACAGCTGCCGCGGGATATGCTCCTTAAGCTTCTCCGCCATCTTGCGCGCCCGCTCGTAAGCCTTGTCGGCGTGAACGATAAAGCTCAGCGCGTCGATAACGTCGCCGTTCAGCATTATGTCGAGCTTCACGAGCTTTGACGGCGCAAAGCCCATCATCTCATAGTCATAGCTCGCGTAGCCCCGCGTGCGGGATTTCAGCGCGTCGAAGAAATCATACACGATCTCGTTCAGCGGCAGCTCATAGTGCAGATCGACGCGGTTGGTGTCGATATACTTCATATCCTTGAACACCCCGCGCCTGTTCTGGCACAGCTCCATGATATTCCCCACATAATCGCTCGGGGCGTAAACGTGAGCGTTTACCATAGGCTCATATGCCTGCGATATCTCGGCGGGGTCGGGGTAGTTGGTGGGATTGTCTATCATCTTCACCGTGCCGTCCGTCAGCTCTATCTTATACACTACCGAGGGCGCGGTGGTGATTATATCAAGATTATACTCCCGCTCAATGCGCTCCTGGATTATCTCCATATGAAGCAGCCCCAGGAATCCGCAGCGGAAACCGAAGCCCAGCGCCACGGAGCTTTCCGGCTCAAAGCTGAGCGACGCGTCGTTCAGCCTTAATTTCTCCAGCGCGTCACGCAGATCGACGTACTTTGCTCCGTCCGCGGGGTAAATTCCGCTGAACACCATCGGGTTTACCTCGCGGTAGCCCTCCAGCGGTTCTGCCGCGGGATTTGCCGCGTTTGTGACAGTATCGCCCACCTTGGTGTCGCCGATAGACTTTATTGAAGCCGCTATATACCCGACCTCTCCCGCCGTAAGACCCGAACAGGGGACAAGCTCGGTAGCGCCCATATAGCCGGTCTCCACCACCGTGAACTCCGCGCCGCTCGCCATCATGCGTATCTTATCGCCCGCCTTTACGCTGCCCTCCTTGATCCGCACATAAACTATTACTCCTTTGTAGCTGTCGTAATAGCTGTCGAATATCAGCGCCTTCAGCGGCGCTTCGGGGTCGCCCTTGGGCGCGGGGATAGCCTCAACTATCCTCTCCATGACCGCGTGGATATTTATGCCCATTTTCGCGGAGATCTCGGGAGCGTCCTCCGCTTCGATACCGATAACGTCCTCAATCTCCCGCTTAACCTCCTCGGGGTGAGCGGATGGCAGGTCTATCTTATTGATGACCGGCACCACCTCAAGATCGTTCTCCACCGCCAGATAGGTGTTGGCGAGGGTCTGCGCCTCTATCCCCTGTGAAGCGTCTACGATAAGTATAGCCCCCTCGCACGCGACCAGCGAGCGCGATACCTCATAATTGAAATCCACATGACCCGGGGTATCTATCAGATTGAATATATAATCCTCTCCGTTGTCAGCCTTGTATTTGAGCCGCACGGCGCGCGCCTTGATGGTTATCCCGCGCTCACGCTCTATATCCATATTATCCAGGAGCTGCTCCTCCATATCCCTCAGCGCCACGGTCTGGGTCTGCTCGAGTATCCTGTCCGCAAGAGTGGACTTTCCGTGATCGATATGCGCAATAATGCAAAAATTTCTTATCTTCTCCATAATGTCTCCTGTGATTTTATTGTTTTCGCTAGGTTACTTATGTTGACCTCAGGCGGTTGATTTAAAAGAATTTCCCGAACCGGTCTACTTGCCTTGGCAATGTCGGACCTAGCCCTCTGTGTTATCAACACTCCGCTTCGCTCCGTATTGATAACACAGAGGCTTTCGGGAAATTCATGCGTGGGCGGACTGTCGCTCTATGCTTTCGGCGCCCTTGATCTAATGATTTACCCGTCCTCGCCGTATTCATTGTCCAGATCCCACTCTATCTTTTCAAGCTGCCCGACGAACTCCTCCTCCGATTCCCACTCGGGCAAGTCGAAGCCTTTGTAGTTATCATTTTTGAGAAGCTGCCTGACAACGTACAGATCATTCTTGCGCGAGGTAGTGCTCTCCTTATAATCCCGCAGCGGTGCGAAAACGCCGTACTGCCCCTCCAGCCGATACAGCACGAACTCCCCGAACTGTACCGCCGTCAAGCCGTTGCCCCGCATGATATATTTCACCGTGGTATTGTCCATATTCAGCGCGGGCTCGTTCAGCACGAAATACGCTATCGGCTCCGCGCGCAGGTGAGCGTTGTTGTGCTCGCCCGCCACGTTGTCGTATTTTTCCT
>CAZKJC010000001.1:11777-34224 GCA_964552995.1 uncultured Ruminococcus sp. | reverse complement strand
CTCATCATAAATAAAATCCCCGCCGTACACATAATAATAGCTGCTGGGGTTCTGATAGCATTGCACCACTTTGAAGCTCTGCTCCTCATACGCCTTATCATATACCGTGTCCTTAGGCGCGTAAAATATCCCTATTACCCACTTGATAAGCAGCGCGAATATTCCCGTTGAGACCAGCACGATCAGCATCGGCAGACACTTCAAAAACAATTCCTTAGCCTTAGACATTATATTTCAACAGCTCCCGCCCCTCGAAGTCCTTTATCGTAAACTCTCCGTTTTCATACACCATATAGCTGTGGGGATTATTCTGCTTAGGCAGCGACACCGAGCCGTCATTCAGACAATGTATCCCCTCAACAAGCTCCGCCTTGAATATATGCGTGTGCCCGTTTATCAGCACGTCACCCTTTTTCAGCGGCGGGAGATCATTCGGATCGTAATGATGCCCGTGCGTCAGAAAAAATGTGCGTCCGTCCGCGTAGATCAGCGCGTATTCCGCCAACACGGGGAACTCCAGCACCATCTGGTCGACCTCCGTGTCGCAGTTGCCGCGAACGCATATTATCTCGTCCTTTATCGCGTTGAGCATAGCAATCACCCCTTTAGGGTCGTGTCCCTCGGGCAGATCGTTGCGCGGTCCGTGATACAGAATATCCCCAAGCAGGCAGAGCTTCTCCGCGCCCTCCGCGCGATAGGCTTCTATCATCTTCCCGCACCACAGCGCCGAGCCGTGGATATCCGAAGCAAACATCAGTTTCATATTGGCTCCTTATCTCAAAAAAATTTTCCGCGACCCGCCTACCCCAGCTCACTTCGCTTCGCTGCGTTCGCTGCGGCAGGCTCTCGCAGAAAATTTTCCTGCGTGGGCGAAACGTTGCTCTTTTCTGTCACAGCTTTTTATGCGTGGGCTAAACGTTGCTCCACTTATCTCTGTTTATAAATGAGATCAGTCGAGCGGATTTTCCCTGCCAACTCTCAACAAATCGGCAGCAGCCGTCACATCGCGCCCATCAGCCGCATTACCATTTCCGTCGCGAACACTCCCGCGCAGGCGCAGACCGCCACCGTAAGAAGTCCCTTTTCCAGAAGCGCGAGCACTATCGCCGCCGCGCACCCCACCAGAGCGCTTATTATCGAGCCGCTGCTGTAAAAAATGGCGGGGATCGTCATAGCGCTGAGAACCGCGTAGGGAACGTAAAACAAGAAATTCAGCGCGAATTTCGATTTTATCTTTTTGCGGAACACCGCCATCGGCAGCATTCTTATCAAATAAGTGACCACCGCCATTACCGCGATACTCAGACAAAGATATTGCAGATCAGCCATTTTCCGCCTCCTTGATATCCCTCGGGAACAGCACCGCGCCCAGCGAAGCGGCGATAACGGTGCAGATTATCACCGAAATTCCCGAAGAGATTCCCCCGAAAAACGGAATATAGTATATTATACAGCTTAAGACTGCCGCCAGTACCGCTACAAACAGTATCCCGCGGCTCTTTTTGGCGGGTGGGATAACTATCGCGATAAACATTCCGTAAATGGCGATACCCAACGCGGATTTCACATGATCCGGCAGTATCTCGCCAAGGAACGCTCCCGCCGCAGTGCCGCCCGCCCAGAATATGTAGGGCAGCGTTATCAGCCCGTACATATAGCGGCTTGACACCTCGCAGGGCTTTCCCGAAGCCACCGCGAATATCTCGTCGGTTATGCCGAACGCTGACGCTATCCTGTGCGGCAGCGAGTATTTTTTATCCAGCTTCTGCGACAGCGACAGGCTCATCAGCGCGTAGCGGAGATTTATTATAAGCTGCGCCAGCGCCATTTCCATATAGCCGCCGCCCGCCGCGATTATCCCTATTCCGGCGACCTGTCCCGCGGAGGTGAGGTTGGTCATTGATATCAGCACGGCAGCCAGCGGCGGGATCCCCATTCCGACCGCGGTTATCCCGAACGTGAACGACACCGAGAGATACCCCAGCGCTATCGGCAGTCCGTCCTTGAACCCTCTCGAATACCGCGAAGCGCTGTCCCGCCCCGTTCCGCTTTCTATTTCAGACATTTTTCCTGCTCCTATTTAAAAGCAAATTATCGCACCGCGCAACTTGCTTCGCAAGTATGCGCCAGCCCGCCGCAAAAACTCCGCTTCGCTCCGTTTTCACGGCAGCTTGCGAAATTTGCCGCTGCGTTTATTTTACCACATTTCTCAGGTTATGTCAAGTTAGAACCAAGAAATAAGAGGTAAGATGTGTAAAATCTTACCTCTTGCCTGTCAAGCCTTTTTATTCATCTTATAAATATGTGATACTAACGCCATCTCATTCCCCGTGCTGTACGCGCTTTTGGCGCGCGAGCGCATTACCTTTTTAGCCTCGGGAGTCGACATGACCTGCGCTACCGTGCGCTTTCCGTCGCCCGGGGTCTTTTTGGACTTCTTTTTCCTGTTTCTTCTCGCCTTGAGCTTTTCGCGCTGCTCCGCGCGTTTTTCTCTCTCGTACTTCCGTGCCTTGGCAAGGTCGCGGTTGACCTTGCTGACCTCCGCCGCCGTTGGCAGCCGATGGTATTCTCCCGAGCGGGTAAACTCGTTGAGCTCGTCGTTCAGAGCCGCGTTCAGCCCCGCGATCCCGCTTGCACCGCCGCCGTTCTTAGCTGCCTTTTTAAGCTCCGACAACGCCGAAAGCGCGTTGGAGAGGCGCATACCGTTCACCTGATCCTTGGTGCGGCAGCTCTTGAGCGTATACCGATATATTTTGCGCTGTGTTTCAAGCTGCTGGTACTGCGAATATGTATTCGGGTCGCGCTTTGCGAGATACTGCTGCTCCGCGGGGGTGAGCTTCTTTCCCATATACATTTTGGTGCGTATGGAGCTTAAGTTGGAATCGTTGGCTTTGTCGTACTCCCTTTCCCCGAACAGTGAGTCCAGCTTCTCCATCTGCTCCTTGACCATCTCCGCGATGGACTTCTTAGCGTCCTCCGCTCCGTTTTTGGGATCGGTCTTTTCCGCTTCCTTTACGTTCTGCTTATTCTGTGTATTCTGCGCGGACTGCGTATCCTTTTTAGCGTCATTCTGACCCGCCTTGGGCTCGTTTTGCGCGTTTGATGCGTTCAGCGCGTTCCTTATAGTATCCATGACCTTGTCGGAGCTGCTCTGCATGGTTTCCTCCGCGCTGCGAACCGCCTTTTCCGCGTCGCTGACCGCCTCGCGTATCTGCGCCTTGAAGCTCTCCGCGTTCGACCTCTTAAAGCTGTCCCGCTTCTCCGTCGAGAAATTCCCCGACTCCTTTTTTATCTCGACTTTTTTCTGCGCGTTGTACGACTTGATATAATCGCCGACTTTGCCAATACTCAAAAGATCCATAATAATCACCTGATTTTAAAAATTTTTCCCGCGAGTTATTTAAATTTGAAATTTTTCGCGACCCGCCCGAGTACGTAACACTCCGCTTCGCTCCGTATTGCGCCCTCAGGCTCTCGCGTAAAATTTCCCGCGCGGGCGAAGCGTTGTTCTTTTCAGACAGAGCTTTACTGCGTGGGCGGAACATTGCTCTTAGCTTTAAATAATGTGGCTTTTGCCGCTTGAATTACCTGCCATTTTTTATCTGCCCCAAACGGGCACAATTCAAGATATACTTTTAATATTATATCGTCACTTTTTCGGAAAACTTTAGCAAAAAACCGAAAAAATACCGATACAATCTAAAAAAAAATGCGCCGCAAAGCGGCGCACCGTAAATATCAACTGTCAACTATCCACTGTCAACTGTTATTGTCCTTCTCCTTTGGCAAGCAACATTCTGTCGTTGTTCATCTTTGTGCCGCTTACCTCCTCGAACTTGACGAGCAGGTCCTCTACGGTGAGGTTCTTTTTCTCCTCGCCCTTGACGTCGTAAATGATCTTGCCGTCGTTCATCATTATCAGACGGTTTCCGTGCTTTATAGCGTCCGCCATATTGTGGGTGACCATCATCGCGGTGAGGTTGTTTTCGGCGATTATCTTGTCCGAGAGCTCCAGTACCTTGGCGGCGGTTTTGGGGTCGAGCGCCGCGGTATGCTCGTCAAGCAGCAGTATATCCGGCTTTTTCAGCGTAGCCATCAGCAGAGTGAGCGCCTGCCGCTGACCGCCCGAAAGAAGTCCGACCTTCGTGGACATTCTGTCCTCCAGACCCAGGTCGAGCATTTTGAGCATCTCATGATATTCCGCCTTCTCTTTTCTCGTTATGCCCCAGCCAAGTCCCCTTGCTCTTCCTCTGCGCGCGGCAAGGGCAAGGTTCTCCTGTATCTCCATTGTCGCCGCCGTACCCGTCATGGGATCCTGAAAAACGCGTCCGATAAAGCCCGCACGCTTATGCTCGGGAAGTCCCACAACATTTTTTCCGTTGATATAGATAGCGCCGTCGTCGATCGGCCATACTCCCGCAACAGCGTTAAGTGTGGTGGATTTTCCCGCGCCGTTGCCGCCGATTATGGTGACAAAATCTCCGTCCTCCAGCGTTATGGTAACGCCGTCCAGCGCCTTTTTCTCGTTGACCGTGCCAAGATTAAACGTCTTTTTTACTTCAATAAGTTCAAGCATCTTTGGGCGCTCCTTTCTTAAGGGAATTTTTCGCGGCACGCCCGAAGGAGGTCTTAGCGCTCTTTCTGAGATAGGGAACCGCGAGGAATATAATTACCACTACC
Organism: uncultured Ruminococcus sp.; assembly: GCA_964552995.1. Lineage (GTDB taxonomy): Bacteria > Bacillota > Clostridia > Oscillospirales > Ruminococcaceae > CAG-115. The sequence continues at coordinate 29,544 of CAZKJC010000001.1, read as the reverse complement.
GCCGAGAAAAGCTTGTTGTTCTGCGAGGGAAGCCCTATGATGGTAACTATCTGAAGCACCATGAAGTAGATTATCCCGCCTATTGCCGCAAACGCCAGTCTTGCCACGAAATTGAAGTGCTTACCGAAAATAACGTTGCCGAGAACGTCGCCGATAATTACCGCCGCCAGACCGATAACGATAGCGCCGCGCGCCATATTTACGTCCGCGTTGCCCTGATACTGCGCCAGCAGCGCTCCCGAAAGTCCCACCAGACCGTTGGAAAGGACCAGCGCGATAACGGTGGACTTCTTGGTATTTATGCTCTGCGCTCTTGCCATATTCTGGTTGCAGCCGGTCGCGCGTATCGTGAAGCCGTACTCCGTGCCGAAGAACCAGTAAAGCGCCGCGACTATCGCCGCTACGATAACGAATATCTTTACGATCGCAAGCACTATAGTGATGGGTTCGTTGCCTATCACGCTGACCTCGCGCGACGACAATATCAGCGGGTATTTATCAACGCTGACCGGTCGGTTGGACTGACCCATGATATCCAGGTTGACGGAATACAATGCCATCTGCGTAAGTATACTTGCAAGGATGCCCGGGATACCCAGCAGCGTGTTGAGCAGACCCGTTATAAGTCCCGCAAGGCAGCCCGCCGCAAACGCGCAGACTATTGCCAGCCACACGGGGCAGCCGTTGGTTATAAGCATAACGCACACCGCTCCGCCCGTCGCCATAGAGCCGTCAACGGTAAGGTCGGCAAAGTCAAGTATCTTATAGGTGATGTACACACCTATCGCTAGAATACCCCATATCAGACCCTGTGATATGTTTCCGGGTATCGCGTTGACAAAAGTCGTAAGCTGAGTCATTTTTCTGCTCCTCTACTCCAATCGCGTCAAATGTCCGATTTCAACGGCAAAGCGGGGAACAGACCTTCATCTGTGCCCCGTTGCCGAAAAACTTCCTGTTTTAATCAACCCTCGGCTGCAATTGCAACATAGTCCTCGGGAGGAGTGATACCGAGCTCGGTGCAGATATCCGCGTTGTACTCCTTAACGAACTGGGGAGCGAACGCGATATCCAGATCGCCTGCCTTAGTTCCGTTTGTGAGGATATCGTAAGCCATCTCGCCAGCCTTGTAGCCGATATCATAGTAGCTGATGGAAAGAGTAGCTACGCCGCAGCCGCTGCAAATGCCCTCTTCGCCCGCGATCACGGGGATATTAGCGGGAACTACAACGTTTCTTACGGTCTCCGCAGCGTTAGCGAGGGTGTTGTCAGTGGGGATATAAAGAACGTCGCACTCGCCGACAGCGGTGGTGGTGACTGCCTGTATCTCGTTGGTGTCCGCAACGGAATACTCCTTATAAGCTATGCCGTCAGCCTCAAGAGCCTGCTCGAACAGGTTTACCTGGTACTTGGAGTTAGCCTCCGCGGAGCAGTAGAGAATGCCTACCTGCTGAACGTCGGGGAACAGCTCTACGAGCATATCCTCCTGACCGTCGATAGGAGCGAGGTCGGAGGTGCCGGTGATGTTGTCCATGGTCTTGTTTGCCCAATCGTCAATATCCATAGCAACAGCGTAGTTGGTGATGGAGGTGCCAACGATCGGAATGGTGTTGGTAGCGGAAGCCGCCGCCTGGAGAGCGCCGGTAGCGTTCGCGAGGATAAGGTCAACGTTGCTTGCGACGAAGGTGTTGCAGATGGTGGTGCAGTTCGTAGACTCACCCTGAGCGTTCTGCTTGTTGAATTCAACGTTGTCGCCCAGCTTGTCGGTAAGAGCCGCCATAAAGCCATCGGTCGCCGCGTCAAGAGCGGGGTGCTCGATAAGCTGGCAGATACCGATGCTGTACTTCTTGTCGGAAGCGTTGTCGTTGCCGCCGTTGTCGGAATTTACATCAGAGGAATTTGCCGCGGGATCGCCCGAAGCGTTGGAGTCCGAGCTGCCCGACGTATTGTCGCTCTGACAAGCGGTCATTGTCATTGTAAGTGCTGCGGCAGCCAGAACAGCCGCAAAAATTTTTCTCAACTTCATAAACTTTCTCCTTATATTCAAAGATATATCTGCGGACGTTAAATTTTATATGTGCGTAAAACGTTTTCATTTTAACGCTTTATGTTCCCAAAGTCCGCGAACCACAAGATATTATAGCATATATTTTCCGAAATGACAATCTGTTTATCCGCATTTTTTTATTTTTTCGCGGAATTTTGTAGAAAATGCAAAAAATCCCGCTGCCGCCGCCGATTTTTTTAAACAAATTTATCTCTGTTGAGGTGTTTGTATGACGGGAAGATGGGAAATCAGCCATATTTCGGACGAGTCAAGCATAATATACGTGGTGAGGGAAATATACATGATCGCCGCGGCAACGGGCGATATCACACGAAAGGCGGAACAATATGAGAAAAAAGAAAAGATCCCCTGCCGCGCCCTTTGCGGCGGGAATGATGTGCGGCGGCGCGGCGGCGCTTATTACCGCGGCGCTGGGGGCGCTGCTGCTTTCGCTGGTGGGAGCCTCGGCGGGAATGGCGGGCGCGGTCGCGATCGCCGCTTCGGCGGTGGGGAGCTTTGTGTGCGGCAGGACCGCGGGCGTTATCCGCCGACGCGACGGGCTTAGGATCGGGGCGCTGTGCGGAACGCTGTTTTTCCTGCCGCTTCTGCTGCTGGCGCTGCTCTTCGGGACGGCGGGCAGCTTTATGCTGCCGGTAAAGGCGGCGCTCTGCCTTGCCTTTGCCTGCGCGGGGGGCGTTGTCGGCGTTAATAAAGAGTGACGAGAGAACAGGAGAGAAAAAATGAAATATTTTCTTGCGGCATTGTCCGCGGCGGCGGGAGCGCTTATCCTGCTGAATCCCGAAACGGTATCCGAGGCGGTCTCGGGCGCTGTGCGCGACTGCCTGGAGCTTATAGTCCCGTCGCTGTTCGCGTTTACGGCTCTCGCTATCTGGCTGCAATCCAGCGGGCTGTATAAGCTGCTGCTCCGTCCGATAACTCTGCCGCTGGCAAAGCTGCTGAGAATGCCGGAGGAGCTTTGCGCTGTCATCGTGCTCGGCAATATCGGAGGATATCCCGTTGGCGCAAGGCTGCTGTCGCGGCTGGCGTCGGAGGGCAGGCTCTCGCGGGAGGACGCGGGGAGAATGCTGTGCTGCTGCTTCGGCAGCGGCCCCTCCTTTGTGGTGGGTATCGTGGGAGTGCGGGTGTTCGGCAGCGCCGCGGCGGGGCTGGCGCTCTTTGCCGCCTGCTTCTGCTCCTCGCTTGTTATCGCGGCGGTGGTGCGGCTTAAGGGTGAGATAAGACTTAAGGAAAGCTCCGCCGCCTTTGACCTGACCGCCCAATGCTTCACCGACTCCGTGATAAACGCCGCGCGGGTCATGTTTACCGTCTGCGTGATGATCGTTGCGTTCGCCGTGGTATTTTCAATTCTTGATATTCTGGGAGTGATCCCCGCGGCGGGCTCGCTTTTTTCTCTGCTCGGAGCGGGCGAGCTGTCCGACGGCATTCTTCCCGCCGTGATGGAGGTAACGCGTATCAAAGCCCTCAAGCCCTGCGCGGCGTGGGTAATGCCACTGTGCGCGGGACTGCTCTCCTTCGGCGGAGTGTGCGTACATATCCAGATCATGGCCGTAGCAAAGGGGATACCGCTTAAGGCGTTTATTATCTCGCGCATTCCCGCAGCGCTGCTGAGCGCTCTGCTGTCGCTGCCCGCTTTACTGCTGCCGCAGCCCGCCGCCGAGGCGCTCTCACCCGCCGCAGAGACCCGACCCTTTTCCGCGAGCGCGCTCATTTCCGCTTGTGTGCTTATCATGTGCGGGATACTGCTGGCGGGTAAAAAGGAGAAAAACAGGCATTAAATTGAAAACAACCGCTTGATTTTAAATTTACAGTGTGGTATAATAAGCACAAGCGTTTATTCATGTTGCTCCCTGCCGTTATGCTTTTAAGTTATGTTGACGAGAATTAAATGATTTAAATGGGAATTTCAAAATTTCCGCAAGCGATCCTCGGTCATTCGCTTCGCTCATTCCCTGCGGTCGATTGCGGAAACCGTGCTGCATTTGCCGTTCGGCAAATGCGCACTTTTTGAAATTCTGATGCGGGGGCACAATGTTGCTGTATTTTTATAATTTCGAGGGGTAGTATGTCAAGGAAAAAATTACTGCTTGTTTATAATCCGTTTTCGGGGAAAGGCGGGATATTGCGCTCTCTGCCCGAAATTATCTCGATCTTTACCGCGGAGGGGTATGACGTCACGGCGCACCCCACGGCTCGTTCGGGGGACGGCTGCGAATTCATATCGGAGTACGCGGGGGAATATGATATGGTCTGCTCCTGCGGCGGAGACGGTATGCTCCACGAGCTGTTCAACGGAATGAGCGGTCAGCCGTCGGACAAGCACTGCGGATATATCCCCGCGGGAACGATGAACGATTTCGCGAGCTCGCTTAATATACCGCGCGTTATGACGGAGGCTGCGGATATGATAGTCCGCGGGAATTTCCGCGGGATAGACGCGGGGGTATTCAACGACTCAAGATTCGCGTATGTGGCGGCGTTCGGCGCGTTTACCGAGGTGAGCTACTCCACCGACAGGCAGCTAAAGAGCTTTTTCGGCTCATTTGCCTACTTCCTGGAGGGAATGAAGCTGTTCGATCTTAATTATTTCTCGGAGAAATCCGAGTATCTTGTCATAACCGCCGACAACGAAAAAATCGAGGGAGAATTTATTTTCGGCATGGCGGGGAATACCCTTTCCGTGGCGGGTCTTACCAGGATCATTCCCTCAAACGCCGCCATGGACGACGGGCTGCTGGACTGCCTGTTTATCAGACGCCCGAAAAATCTCGCCGAGCTTGACGGGATACGCAGCGCCGTTCTCGACGAAAACCGCGCGTGCGACAACGTGATAAGACTGCGCACGGACAAGCTGCGCGTGGAAAGCTCCGAGGCCATGGAGTGGGACCTGGACGGAGAATACGGCGGCTGCATAACCAAGGCTGAGATTTCCGTGCAGAAGCAGGCAATGCTGCTGGCAGTCCCCGAGGAACTTAACGATAATGTCGAAAAAATAAATTTTACCACTTGACAAGAGCGCGAAAAGATGATATAATATGTTTATAATATTTTAAATGCGCTGATAGGAAATAAAGCCGAAGCGGGGTTTTCAGAGAGCCGTTGGTTGGTGAAAAACGGTAATGCCGCACGGAAATAGCTCCTCCTTGAGCAGAACGGCAGAACGCTTTTTGCAATTAAGCCGTTACGGTTTCCCCCGTTATCGGGAAGCACATTGTATGATGTGAACGAGCGGGCATTTTTATGCCAACGAGAGTGGTACCGTGGAGTTTCAGGACTTCATCTCTTTAGGGGAGATGGGGTCTTTTTTAATGTCTGCCGTCGGTCATCAAATTATTTTTTGGAAGGAAGAAGATCATGACAAACGCAAACAAATACGAACGCCGGTATTTTATGCCCCCGTTCCCCTGTCTTGACTGGACGACAAGGGAATATATCGAGAAGCCGCCCATCTGGTGCAGCGTCGACCTGCGCGACGGAAATCAGGCGCTGATAATCCCGATGAGCCTGGAGGAAAAGCTGGAATTTTTCAAGTATCTGGTAGAGGTGGGATTCAAGGAGATCGAGATAGGATTTCCCGCGGCGAGCGATACGGAATACGAGTTCTGCCGCGCGCTTATCGAGCGCAATCTTATTCCCGACGACGTGGCAGTGCAGGTACTCACGCAGTCGCGCGAGCATATAATCAAAAAGACCTTTGAAGCGCTGGAGGGCTGCAAAAACGCCATTGTGCACCTTTACAATTCCACCTCGGTGGCGCAGCGCGAGCAGGTTTTCCGCAAGAGCAAGCAGGAGATAATAGACATAGCGGTCACGGGAGCGAAAATGCTGAATGAATACAAGGCAAATACTCCCGGGAATTTCCGCTTTGAATACTCCCCCGAGAGCTTTACGGGCACGGAGCCGGAATTTGCCGCCGAGATATGCAACGCGGTGATCGATATCTGGAAGCCCACGCCCGACAACAAGGTGATAATAAATCTGCCCGTTACGGTGGCGGAATCCATGTCTCACGTCTACGCGCAGCAGATAGAGTATATGTGCAAAACTCTCCACGACAGGGAGAACGTTATAGTGTCGCTGCACCCGCATAACGACAGGGGCTGCGCGGTAGCCGACACGGAGCTCGGACTGCTTGCGGGCGCTGACAGAGTTGAGGGAACTCTTTTCGGAAACGGCGAGCGCACAGGAAACGTGGATATTATCACGCTGGCGCTGAATATGTATCTCCACGGCACGGAGCCGCAGCTTGATCTTTCCGATCTGCCCAAGCTCACCGAGGCATACGAACGCCTTACCAGAATGAGAGTATACGAGCGTATGCCGTACAGCGGGCAGCTTGTGTACGCGGCGTTCAGCGGCTCTCACCAGGACGCTATCGCAAAGGGAATGAAGTGGCGCGAGGAAAAGAACACCGAAAAGTGGAACGTGCCCTATATCCCGATAGACCCGCACGACGTCGGGCGCGAATACGAGGGCGACGTTATCCGTATAAATTCCCAGTCGGGAAAGGGCGGTATCGGTTATCTTATGGAGCAGACCTACGGTATCAATATGCCGCCGAAAATGCGGGAGCACTTCGGGTATATCGTCAAGGGCGTGTCCGACAGGGCGCATAAGGAGCTTATGCCCGACGAGATATACGGCATTTTTGAGGAGAATTATCTGCGCCGCGCTCCGCTGGAGCTTATCGAGGCTCACTACAAGCAGGGCGATATGATAACCGCGGAGGTAACGCTTAAAATAAACGGAGAAAAGCGCGTGCTCAGCGGCGAGGGCAACGGACGTCTTGACGCGGTGTCAAACGCGGTAAAGAACGGTCTGGGGATAGATTATCATATCGAGACATTTACCGAAAACGCTATGGAGCGGACGTCGAAATCCAAGGCGGCTTCTTACATAGGGATAACCACGCCGACGGGAATAAGCTGGGGCGCGGGAATACATACGGATATTATCACGGCTTCGTTAAGGGCGCTGATATCGGCTATAAATAACTCAAAGCTTGTAATGTGAAATAAGTCGGGTGAATAAAATGAATTTACAGGAGATAATCAACGACAGCAAGCGGATAGTTTTCTTCGGCGGGGCGGGAGTTTCCACCGAGAGCGGCATTCCCGACTTCCGCAGCGCGGACGGGCTGTATTCGCAGAAATACAGCTACCCGCCCGAGCAGATAGTAAGCCATAGCTTTTATATGGAGAACACGGAGGAGTTCTATCGGTTTTACAGGGATCGAATGATATTCCCCGAGGCAAAGCCCAATGCGGCGCATTTAAAGCTGGCGGAGCTGGAACGCGCGGGAAAGCTCTCGTGTGTGATAACGCAGAACATTGACGGACTGCACCAGGCGGCGGGAAGCAAAAATGTGGTGGAGCTCCACGGAAGCGTTCACAGGAATTACTGCGAGCGGTGCGGCAGGTTCTACCCGCTGTCGGCGGTAACGGAAAGCGCGGGAGTTCCGCATTGTGAGTGCGGCGGTCGGATAAAGCCCGACGTGGTACTGTATGAGGAGGGGCTTAAGGAAGAGGATATAGTCCGCGCGACGGAGGAAATAGCGGCGGCGGATACGCTGATCATCGGCGGCACTTCGCTTGTGGTGTACCCCGCGGCGGGACTGGTGAGGTATTTCGGCGGCAAGCACCTTGTGGTGATAAATAAGTCGGAGATAAGCGCGGATAGATCCGCGGAGCTGGTGATAAATGACAGTATCGGCAAGGTGATGGCGGATATACAGGTTTAAGTAAGAGCAACACAAATCTCACGCAGAAAAGCAACGCACGCAGAGTGCAACAAAAAGCTCACCCGGAAAAGCAACGTCCGTAAAGAGCAACGCTTTGCCCGCGCAGCAAAATTTTTCGCAACAAGCTCCCAAAGCGGAGCGAATGCGGAGCTTTGGGAGCGCGGTAGGCGAACGAAGTTCGCCGGTGCGAAAAATTTTTTAAAATCAGGAGAACGAGATGGGAATACAAACCGTAACTTATCAGTGCCCGAATTGCAACGCGGCGCTGGAGTATGACAACAGCCTCGGGAAGTTCCGCTGTTTTTACTGTGACGGGACTTTTGAGGAGCGGGAAATAAAGGATCTGTTCAAGGACAACGAGCAGATGTCGCTTGAGGAGAATGAGCCGGAGCTTACCGCGGAGCAGGAACAGGACGAGGAATTCGCGCAGCAGAGCGCTCTGTACAGCTGCCCCAACTGCGGAGCGGGCGTTATCTGCGACAGCCTTACGGCTTCTACGCGCTGCCATTTCTGCCATACGCCGGTGATACTGTCGGGGCGGCTCTCGGGGGATTTCAAGCCGGATGTGATAATACCGTTCACGACAACGCGCGAGCAGGCGGAAAGCGGCTTCAACAAATACATACAGGGGAAATTCCTGCTGCCTAAAGGGTTTAAGGAGAACGCGAAGATAAACAGTATTTCCGCGCTTTATGTTCCATATTGGCTGAAAAGCGGTCTGGTGGACGCGTCGCTGTCCGCCACGGGCAATAAGGTGACAAGCTGGAGCAGAGGAAACACGCGTTATGTCAACACCAAGGTGTATAATGTGGAGCGCGGCATGGAGATGGCGTTCATAAGAGTGCCCTGCGACGGGTCGCGGCGCATAGACGACAGCCTTATGGAGAGCATAGAGCCGTTCAATTACGGCGGATTGAAGCCGTTTTCGATGTCGTACCTGTCAGGCTGCGCGGCGGAGAAGTACGACGTGCCGAAGCAGGAGGCGGCGCAACGCATAGATCAGAGAGTGCGCGAGGCTTCGGAGCGAATGCTCAGAGAAAACGCAAAGGAATACAGCACTCTTGAAAACGTGCGGATCAATGTCACTTCCCGACAGCAGACCTATGTTTACGCGCTGCTGCCGGTGTGGTTTTTGAATTACACATATAAGGGGAAGGATTACGCGTTCGCCATGAACGGGCAGACGGGGGCTATGTTCGGGGCACTTCCGGTCAGCAGGCTGAAGCAGTTCCTTTTCGGAGGGGGTATCGCGCTGATACCGGAGCTTGTCATGATAGTGGCTCAGCTGCTTACTTTTTGGGGAGGGTGATGGAATGTCTTATGTAAAACGAGCCGCTTCGGCGGTCGGCGCGGTCATTGCCGCGGTATTACTGTGGGCGGCGTTCCTTTGCGCTCCGGCATACGCCGACGCGTCCTACGAGGCGGTGCTTGTCGACCTGGACAGTTGTATTCCCGACAGCAAGGAAGCGGAGCTTACGGCATATATGCAACGGACAGCGGAGCTGATAGAATGCAATATCGGAGTGGTGATAACGGCAGACCTGAACGGTAAGACCGATGTCGGCTATTCCGAGGGATTTCTTAATGACAATTTCGGAAGAGGAAGCTCGTCGGTGGTGCTGTTGCTGCTGAATACCCACGACAAGCCCGAGTACTCGCACTATATCGATCAGATATCGTTGGACGGCCGCGGATATGACTACTACGACAGAAGGACGGACAAGATATTCGATCGTCTTTATGACGGTCTGGATTCGTCGGGATTTGAGGAGGCGGTAAGGGAGTTCTGCAGCGCGCTTGTAAGCTATAAGGGAAGCGGCGGGTCTTACCATGTGGAGTTCACCTTTGACTTTACTTATCTTGCGGGAGCGCTGGTTATAGGTCTGGTAATAGCGTATGTAATAACCTACAACGTTTCAAAGGGATATACCAAAAAGACACCGCTAAGCGCCGTGAACTATCTCGACAAAAACAGGACGGTCCTCACCAAAAAGACCGATGTTTTTGTAAGAGAATACACCCGCACATATACAAATTCTAGCAGCAGCGGTGGCGGCGGCGGTGGACACAGCAGTCACGGCGGCAGTCACAGAAGCGGCGGGCACAGCAGCCACGGCGGCCGCCACAGATAAATATCAGATCGGGAGAAATGCAATGAAGCTTGTAATACAGCGTGTTGAGCGCGCCTGCGTAAGGGTCGGCGGGGAGACCGTCGGAGAGATAGGCGGCGGTCTGCTGGTTCTGGCGGGGATAGGCGCGGAGGACGGCGAAGCGGACTGCGAACGTCTGGCGGCAAAGCTGGTAAATCTGCGGATATTCTCGGACAGCGAGGGCAAGACAAATCTTTCAATAAAGGACGTGGGGGGAGAACTGCTGGTGATCTCGCAGTTCACTCTTTACGCGGACTGCCGCAAGGGCAACCGCCCGAATTTTCTGCTCGCCAAGGAGCCTAAGGAAGCGGAGCGGCTGTATGAATATTTTACGGAGCTTTGCCGCAGGGATATCCCCGTTGTGCGAACGGGAGTTTTCGGCACGGAGATGAAGGTCGAGCTGCTTAACGACGGACCGTTTACTATAATTCTTGAATAAATTATAGCGACATAACGCCCACGCATCAAAGGGATGCAAAAATTCAAGCCACAAATCTCCACCGCATCAGAATTTCAAAAAGGTCGAGTTTGCCGCAGGGCAAACGATGACCGGTTCCCGCAATCGACCGCAGGGAATGAGCGAAGCGAATGACCGAGGATCGCTTGCGGGAATTTTGAAATTCTTTTAAATAATTTGCCCATCGTCAACACAACTTAACAGCATAATAGCTTAGATCAACACTTTATACAGACTAATGCCGCGGAGTTCTCGCGGCGTTTTTGGTTATATTGGGCAGCTCCTCCGAATATAATAGCTACAAAAATATAAAGGAGCGGAAAAATGGGAAAAGTAAAATCTTTGATAATAGCCGCCGCGGCGATAGCCTGCCCTATTCTCGCGGGCGGCGAGAGCGATATCGGACAAGCCGTGAGAGCGGCGGCGTACATATCCGCGGGAGTTATTCCGAGCGGGAGCACGGCGGAGATCGAGGTTGAAAAAGAAACTTTTTTGCCCGATGTTCCGACGGTAATTCCCTATAACACACAAAATTTCCCCACAAGTGAAGCACCGACGGAGCAGTCGGAGCAGAGCACGGAACAATCTCCCCCCGAAACCGAGGAAATCGTACCGCCCGAGGTCGGGAGCGTTCCCGAGGGGCAGCCTGCGGGTACGCTGATAACGCGCGGAGTCTCCGACGTGACCGACGAGCTTGATCTTACCGCGGCGGGAAATAACAGCGGCGCGATAATCCGACGGCACTACGGCGCGTCGGAATCCCCCGACACGGTAACTCTCTCAAGCGGAGCGCAGCTGCGGAATATGTCCTCGATAAGCAACGCGCAGCTTATGGAGAGCGCGGAGAACCTCCCCGAATTTCGCCTTGAAAAGGGGAGCGGAGAGCCGCAGGTGCTGATAATGCATACCCACACCACCGAAAGCTACGAGCCCTATTCGCGGGATTATTATGATGAGGAATTCCCCTCGCGCACCCGCGACTGTTCGCGCAACATGGCGGCGGTGGGGGACGCGCTCTCACAAAGGCTTGCCGAGCTGGGAGTTTCGGTACTGCACGACTGCACCGAGCATGATTATCCCACCTACACCGGTTCATACGACAGAAGCGAAGCTACTATCCGCGCGGCTTTAGAGGAATATCCGAGCATCAAGGTGGTCATAGACCTGCACCGCGACGCGATAGAGGAAGCCGACGGCAGCCGTGTTGCGCCCGTTGCGGAAATCAACGGCAAAAGCGCCGCGCAGTTTATGATAATAGCGGGCTGCGACGACGGGCGCTTCAATATGCCGAATTATATGGAGAATCTCCGATTTGCGTGCCTGCTGCAAAACACCTCCGAGGAGCTGTACCCCGGGCTTGCCCGCCCCGTGCTGTTTGATTACAGGAATTACAATCAGCACATCACCACCGGCTCGCTGCTGATAGAGGTAGGGGGGCACGCAAACAGCTTTGACGAAGCGAAGTATACGGGGGAGCTGCTTGGGGATATAATGGCGGCGGCTCTTGAAAAAATATCGGAATAGATTGACATATCGGTGCTCGGGCGCATTGTTTCCCTTGACATTCGAGTAAATCTGTGTTAAAATATAAAAAACGAAAGGATTTGAAACAATGCGCAGAAGTGACAGAGAGATAAAAAACACAGATGAGATAATCGACGTTATGCGGCGGTGCGACGTCTGCCGCCTGGCGTTCAACGATGGGGGTTACCCCTATATCCTGCCGCTGAATTTCGGCATGGAGAACAAAAACGGCGTTATCACGCTGTATTTTCACGGAGCCGCCGAGGGCAGAAAGTTCGAGGTGATCGCTGCGGATAATCGCGCGAGCTTTGAGATGGACTGCTCACACTGCCTTGTCAGCAACGAGGAAACAGGGCACTGCACCATGGAGTACGAAAGCGTTATCGGCAGGGGTCGGGTGGAGATCGTTCCCGATGACAAGAAATACGAAGCGCTTTGTATAATAATGAAGCAATATCATCTTGAGGATTTTGCTTTCAGCAGGGAAGCGATCCCCCGCACCACCCTGCTCAAGCTGACCGTGGAGCAATTCACGGGGAAAAGGCGGTTTGTAAAAAATGGATAACAAGAGCGCCTTTTCCGCCGCCGAATATGACAGAAATATCCGCGAGACCCTGCCCTTTTATGAGGAGTTTTTCCGACAGATAACCGATTCGGTGAGCGTTTACAAATCGGGAGCTTTGCGCTGGCTCGACGCGGGCTGCGGCACGGGGGAGATGGCTCGTGCGGCTCTGGGAGCGCTCCCGATAGAGCGCTTTGTGTTCTGCGATATCTCCGAAAAAATGCTGACTATCGCAAGAGCGCGTTTTGCCGCGCCGAACAGGGAATTTTATAATTGCCCCGTACAGTCCATGACATTTTACGATGAGTTCGACGTGGTGACCGCGATAATGATAAACCATTACCTTAGTGCGGACGAGCGATTAAATGCGGTTCTCAGCTGCTTTAAGGCGCTGAAAAAAGACGGAATGTATTTTTGTTTTGAAAATTTCGCGCCGCACGGCGAGCTCGGAAGAAAGCTTTGTTTAGAGCGCTGGAGGCGTTTTCAGCTCGGGCAGGGGCGTTCCGCGGAGGAATGCGGAAGCCATATCGCAAGATACGGAAAAGAATATCTCCCCGTCACGATAAACGAGGAAACGGAAATATTAAGAAGCTGCGGTTTCCGCGAGGTTGAAATACTGTGGGTCTCCTGCATGCAGGCGGGCTTTCTGGCAATAAAATAAATCGGCAATATCGCTATTGCCGATTTTCGTTTACTCTTTCCGCGGCGGCACGCCCCGCGGCTCTGCCGGTCGAAAAGGCTATCTGAAGATTGAACCCGCCCGTATAGCCGTCCACGTCGATCATCTCCCCTGCGAAATACAGCCCGCCGCACAGCTTGCTTTCAAGAGTTTTTGGGGATATCTCCCCCACCGAGACCCCGCCGCGGGTGACGATAGCCTCCTCAATGGGGCGAAAATCCGCGATGTCAAGGCTCAGCCCTTTCAGCAGAGCCGCGAAGCGCTTCCGCTCCTCTTTGGTTATCTCGTCCACCTTTTTCTCGGGAGGTATCTCCGAAAGCTCCACCGCCGCGCCGATAAGCTCTGCGGGCAGCAGACCGCGCAGGCTCTCGCCGAACCGCTTGCCCCTGCGCTCCGAAAAATCGCGGAGAATACGCGCGTCAAGCTGCTTTTCCGACAGCGCGGGCTTGAGGTCTATTTTAACTGCGTAACGCCCCCGCTCTATGGCGGGGATATGCGCCGAAGCGCTGAGAACCGTCGGTCCCGATATCCCGTCCTCCATGAACAGCAGCTCCCCGAAATCCTCGTATATCCTCTTGCCGCTCTGCTTGTCGTACAGCGACATCGCTATATTCCGAAGATTCAGACCCGCCGCGCCGCTTACCCATTTCTGCTCCGTTTTCAGCGCGGACAGCGACGGCAGCGGATCGACTATGCTGTGTCCCGCCTGCTTCGCCAGCTCGTAGCCCGCTCCGTTTGAGCCCGTCAGCGGGTAGGACATTCCACCCGCGGCAACTATGACCGCGTCCGCCTTGCGGCTCTCGCCGCGGCATACAACCCCCGCGCAGCGGCTCTCCTCAATTATCAGACCCGTTACCCTGCCGCGCACTACCTTTATCCCAAGCTGTCCGATACGCTCCGTCAGCGCCCTCACCACGTCCCCCGCCTTGTCGGAAACGGGAAAAACGCGCTGCCCGCGCTCCGTTTTGAGCGACACTCCCAGCCCCTCGAAATACTCCATCGTATCCTGCGCGTTGAACGCCGAAAGCGCGCTGTACAGAAATCTGGCATTACGCGGTATATTCCGCATAAAGTTATCAATATCCGAATTGTTTGTGAGATTGCACCTGCCCTTGCCCGTTATACCGAGCTTCCTGCCAAGCCGCTCGTTCCCCTCAATAATAATAACCTCCGCGCCGAGCTCCGCCGCGGAGATCGCCGCCATCATTCCGGCAGCCCCGCCGCCGACAACAATTATACGCGCCATTTTAACCTCTTATCTTAAAAAAATTTCCCGCGACCCGCCCGTGAAAGCTCCACTTCGTTCCGCTTTCACGGGCTCTCGCGGAAAATTTTGCTGCGTGGGCTTTTTGCTGCTGTTTGCGGGCGTTGCTTTGCTGAGGTCGCTTTATGTTGCTATTGGCAAATGATTTAAAAGAATTTCAAAATTCCCGCAAGCGCTCCTCGGTCGCTCACTTCGTTCGCTCCCTGCGGGCGATTGCGGGAACCGGTCATCGTTTGCTAAACGCAAACTCGACCTTTTTGAAATTCCTGCGTGAGTGAAACGTTGTTCTTTGCGGAAGTTGCTTCCTGCGTGAGCGAACACTTGATCTCGGCTTTAGGAACAAAAGCTGTCACACGTCCTTTTTATACACGTCGTTATGCTCCCAGAGCCTTTCCAGCTTCTCGAAATTGCGCTCCGCGCTTTCGGTATTTCTGTCCGAGACCGCGACGATAAGCGCGTTTATAAGGCTCATAGGCGCGACAAGGCTGTCCACGAACGACACCATATCCGAATACGCGTACAGCGAAATATCCGCAAGCGCCGTCAGCGGTGAGTTTTCGCTGTCCGTTATCGCGATGATCTTAGCGCCGCTTTCCCTCGCGAACCTGCACGCCTGTATCGTTCCCGAAGCATACCGCGGGAACGACATTGCCACCAGCAGATCGCCGTCGCCGATATGCAGCATCTGCTGATAGATCTCGCTCGTTCCCACCGAGCCCACCAGCGTGACCTTATCCAGTATCAGCCTCAGATAATAATGCATAAACCGCGCCAGGATACTCGACGACATCGCGCCCTGGATATATATGCGCTTTGCCGAAATTATCGCGTTTACCGCCGCGGCGAAATCCTCTCTGTTCACGTCGCTTATAGTTCGCCTTATCTTGTCGATATCCTGCGACAGCACCACCTCTACGGGGTCCATATCGCCTATCCTGTTTCGGGTAACGTCCATTCTTTGCAGCGACGTCAGCCTGTTCTTTATATGACTTTGCAGCGACCGCTGGAGCTGCGGATAACCCTCGTACCCCAGCTCTATCGCGAACCTCACCACCGTGGACTCGCTGACGTTCACCGCGTTCCCCAGCTTCAGCGCCGTCATATACGCCGCCTTTTCGTAATGCTCCAGAATATACCCCGCTATCAGCTTCTGGCTCTTTGAAAACTGCGGCATTAACTCCTTTATCCGCTGCAAAAGATCGTCTTTCATCTTGTCCTCCTGAATTATTATGCTTTTAAGCTATGTTGATCTGAATTAAATTATTTAAAAGAATTTTTCGCACCGTGAATGCTTGCTTTGCAAGCATTCACTAGCCCCCTTGCAATGCTCCGCTCCACTTCGTTCCGCTGCGCATTGCAAGAGGCTTGCGAAAAATTCCCCTGCGTGGGAGTAATGTTGCTGTCGGCTCCCACAGCCTTTGCTGCGCTAATATTACGCGCAGAGGGTCGAAATCGTTTATAATAATGTCGGCGAAGCCGACACCGAAACTATTCACTATCAACTATCAACTGTTAAAGGGGCTCGCCCATACCCTCTACAACGTCCATAAGTTCAAGGTATGAGTTCTCGGTAGCCGCTCCGAAGATCATCTGCAGATCACCGCCGCCGCAGTCCATGACCTCCACCATATTATCCGCCGCGTTGCTGAACAGCAATATCCTGTCGCCGAACCATCCGCGCACCTCATAGGGGAGCTTTGTCAGCCTTTTTTCCAGCACTGCAAGCTCCTTTTCGGTTATACAGTAAAATTCCTCGGGGAAGTATTCATACGAAAACACCGCCTCGTAAGCCATCATGGCATACAAAAACTCGGTGGTGCTGTCCGCGCAGAGCTTCCATTCCTTATCGTCCTCGGTGAGATATACGGGCGGATCGTTCGCCGACAAGTCCTCACGCCGTATTCCCGCGCGGAATACGCCTTGATTTTCATTAAGCAGTATCAGACAGTCCGATTTTCTAAGCCATTCCCTTTTTCGGAAATGCTCCGGCAACATCCATTGATCCTGCCCGTGATGGAGCGCGCCGGTTCGCGCGGCTTTGCGGTAAAACTCCTCAACGACGCGCGGGAGCGCTCCGAAAAGCTCCTTCATATAATCTATATCCTCGGTCGGCAAGCCCTCTAAGCTGTCGACCGCGTACAATCCCTTAAGCCATTCAAAAAAGTCGTTCATAGGCGCTCCTTATTTATATCGGTAAGGCAGTACTGCACTTCGCGCAGCGCCTTGCCGCCTATATTATCGTCAAGATATCTGCCGCTCGGCTTAAAGCCCATTTTTTCATAGAAGCCGCGAGCGTTATGGTTTTCCTCGAGAACCCACAGGAAAATATTTTCAAAGCCCATTTCACCCAGCATATTTATCGCCGTGGTCATCAGCGCTCCGCCATAGCCCTTTCCCATATATTCGGGAAGAAGATAAATTGAAATTATTTCTCCCCAATCATTCATTTCGGGCAGCCTTGAACGGCAGCAGCAGGAGGTGCCGACGATACGTTCACCCTCCGTCACGACCAGAGTATACCTGCCCGCTTCGGTCAGCGAACCCGCCCATCTGCCGCGCGGGATACCATCAAGATAATCCTGCGGTATAATTCCCTTGTAGGCGTGCTTCCAGCTTTTCTCGTATACAAGGCTCAATTCAAGTGTACTGTCGGTTTCACTCAGGCGCCGCACCATCATTTCCGCTTCACTCCTGTCATAGCTTTTGTTTATTATACTACATTCGCGGGATTTTTGCAAGTGGTTTTAAAAAATCTTTCGTTTTTGCCGCCCCATTGAAACAAACTCCGCGCAATAGAATTTGCGGCAATTGTCCGAGTATAAAATTTTCAAAAAAATTCAAAAACCTATTTACAAATCCTTCTTATTGTGATATAATAATAACGTTATGCGGTCATGCATAGCGATACTGCTTTCAAGGCTTCGCGGATTTTGCTCCGACAGGAGAAGCACCTTGTCCCCCTGCTTTGATAGCGGAATAAATTTAATGAGGTGTAACTATGCTAAGAAAAGAAGAGAAAACAGCGGTTATTGAAGCTAACCGTCTGAACGAAAAGGACACGGGCTCTCCCGAGGTACAGATCGCTATTCTGACCAAGAGGATCAACGAGCTTACCGAGCACATCAAGGTTCATCAGAAGGATCACCACTCCAGACGCGGTCTGCTGAAGATGGTCGGTCACAGAAGAAACCTGCTCAACTACCTGCAGAAGAAGGATATCGAGCGCTACCGCGCTATCATTGCAAAGCTGGGTATCCGCAAGTAATTTCTCGGAAATAATCGGGCAGCATTGCGCAAATTTGCATGATCTGCCCGCTTGTTTTACC
>CAZKJC010000001.1:9832-11767 GCA_964552995.1 uncultured Ruminococcus sp. | reverse complement strand
AAATGAAGCTTTCAAGGGCGCAGCGCTGCGGCATTAAACTGAGCTCCCGCGACAAGCGGCGGCTGACTTTATTGCTGAGGTCTGTCTGTGCCTTTGAACACGATGTAAAAGAAAGGAAAATTGCAAATGTTTGAAAACTACAAGGTGTTCAAAACAACGTTCGCGGGCAGAGAGCTTACCGTTGAGACGGGCAAGGTCTGCGGACTGGCTAACGGCTCGTGCTGGGTAAGATACGGCGAGACCGTTGTTATGGTAAACGTTACGGCAAGCGCTAAGCCCCGCGACGGCGTGGACTTCTTCCCGCTTTCCGTTGATTATGAGGAGAAGCTCTATTCCGTGGGCAAGATACCCGGCGGTTTCCTCAAGAGAGAGGGCAGACCCTCCGAAAAGGCTATACTGACCTCCCGCGTGGTAGACCGTCCCATGCGTCCGCTGTTCCCCAAGGATATGCGCAACGACGTGGCGATAACCATGACGGTTCTGGCGGTAGACCCCGACTGCTCCCCCGAGATACTCGGAATGATAGGCGCGTCCATCGCGGTCTCGATCTCTGATATTCCCTGGAACGGTCCTATCGGCGGTATCAGCGTTGGTCTGGTGGACGGAGAGATAGTGCTTATGCCCAACCTGGAGCAGCGCGCTAAGACCGATCTCACTCTGACCGTGGCTTCCTCCGAGAAGAAGGTAGTTATGATAGAGGCGGGCGCGAACGAGGTTCCCGACGACGTTATGTTCAAGGCTATCATGGCGGGTCACGAGGAGATCACAAAGTCCCTCATTCCCTTTATTAAAGACATTCAGGCGCAGATCGGCAAGCCCAAGTTTGCCTTTGAGAGCCAGGAGGTCGATCATGATATGTTCGACGCGATCTCCGACTTCTGCATTGACAGGGTAAGATACGCGCTGGACACCGACGATAAGAATATCCGTGAGGAGCGCTTGAAGCCCATCGTGGACGACGTTCACGCGAAGTTTGGCGAGGTATATCCCGAGCAGACCGCTATGATCGACGAGTGCCTGTACAAGCTCCAGAAATTCGTTGTACGCCGCTGGCTGCTGGACGACGGCAAGCGTGTTGACGGCAGAAAGCTGGACGAGATACGTCCTCTTGCCGCCGAGGTGGGAATGCTGCCGAGAGTTCACGGCTCGGGTCTGTTCACAAGAGGTCAGACGCAGGTCATGACGATATGCACCCTCGGTCCCGTAAGCGACTCCCAGAAGCTGGAGGGTCTCGACGAGGAGGAGGGCAAGCGCTATATGCACCACTACAACTTCCCGTCCTATTCCGTTGGCGAGACCAAGGCGAGCCGCGGTCCGGGCAGACGTGAGATAGGTCACGGCGCGCTGGCTGAAAGAGCGCTGCTCCCCGTTATCCCCTCGGTCGAGGAATTCCCCTACGCGATAAGACTGGTTTCCGAGGTGCTTTCCTCCAACGGCTCTACCTCGCAGGGCTCGGTATGCGGCTCTACGCTGGCGCTTATGGACGCGGGCGTTCCCATCAAAAAGCCTATCGCGGGTATCTCCTGCGGACTTATCACGGAAGAGGACCGCTGGATGACTATGGTCGATATCCAGGGCGTTGAGGACTTCTTCGGCGATATGGACTTCAAGGTAGCGGGCTCTCACGAGGGTATCACGGCTATCCAGATGGACCTTAAGATCGACGGACTTACTCCCGAGATCATCAAGAATGCTCTCGAGACCACCCACAAGGCGCGCGACTATATCCTTGACGAGATAATGCTCAAGGCTATCCCCGAGCCCCGCAAGGAGGTCGGCAAGTATGCTCCCAAGATGCTCTCCGCTAAGGTTCCCGTTGACAAGATACGCGACGTTATCGGTACGGGCGGAAAGGTTATCCAGAAGCTCTGCGCCGACTTTGAGGTCAAGATCGACATCGACGACGAGGGCAACGTATTTATCTGCGGCGTGGAT
>CAZKJC010000001.1:0-9822 GCA_964552995.1 uncultured Ruminococcus sp. | reverse complement strand
CAGGTCATCGACACCATCGTCAATCCGCCCGAGATCGGCGCTATCTATAAGGGCAAGGTAGTCCGCATAATGAACTTCGGCGCGTTTGTCGAGATCGCTCCCGGCAAGGACGGTCTGGTTCACATTTCCAGACTGGAGAACAGGCGCGTTGAAAAGGTGGAGGACGTTGTTTCCATCGGCGATGAGATCATCGTTAAGGTCATCGAGATCGACCAGCAGGGCAGGATCAACCTTTCCCGCAAGGACGCTCTCGCTGACATCGAGGCAAAGAAAAGAGCCGCTCAGAACGGTTAAATAAAACGGAGAACCCGCCAAGACTTGGAGCTTGGCGGGTTTCTTTTTTGTGGTGTTCCGGTGCATGATGCGGTTAAGTTATGTTGACGAGAATTAAATGATTTAAAAGAATTTCAAAATTCCCGCTAATCACACTCCGTTCGCTCACTTCGTTCACTCACTGCGCGTGCTTAGCGGGAACCGGGCAGCGTTTTGCCATTCGGCAAAACGCGCCTCTTTTTGAAATTCTCCTGCGCGGGCGTTATGTGGATTTATGCTTTGTCGACTGCCAGCGCGCCGTCGGCAACGCCGATCCTGATCGTGTCGCCCTGCCGCACGTTGTCCGCGAGAATCTCCCGCGCTATCAGCGTTTCAAGATTGCGCTGGATATACCTCTTGAGCGGACGCGCGCCGAAATTCGGGTCGTAGCTCGAATCAACTATAAACTGCTTAGCGTCGTCGCTTATGCTCAATGTGAGCTGCTTATCCTTAAGGCGCTTTTGCAGATCGGCGGTCTGCAGATCAATAATGCCGAATATCTCCGTCTTGGTAAGCGGCTTATAGAATACTATCTCGTCAAGCCTGTTCAGGAACTCGGGGCGGAACGAGCGCTTGAGCAGCGAATCCACCTCGCCTCTTGCAGATTCCGATATATTCCCGTTTTCGTCTATTCCGTCAAGAATGAACTGCGAGCCGAGGTTTGACGTCAGAATTATTATGGTATTCTTGAAATCCACCGTTCTGCCCTGACCGTCGGTTATATGCCCGTCGTCCAGCACCTGGAGTAGCACGTTGAACACGTCGGGGTGAGCCTTTTCAACCTCGTCGAACAATACCACGGAATAGGGCTTGCGGCGCACCGCTTCGGTGAGCTGTCCGCCCTCCTCATAGCCGACATATCCTGGGGGAGCTCCGATAAGGCGGGATACGCTGTACTTCTCCATATACTCGCTCATGTCGAGCCGTACGATATTGTGCTCGTCGTCGAACAGCGATTCCGCAAGAGCCTTTGCAAGCTCCGTTTTGCCGACGCCGGTAGGGCCCAAAAACAGGAACGAGCCGAGCGGTTTCCGCGGGTCGTTTATGCCCGCGCGGGAGCGCATGATGGCTTCGGTAACGCGTTCCACAGCCTCGTCCTGACCCTTTACGCGCTTGTGGAGCGTTTCGCCGAGGGACAGTATCTTCTGACGCTCGCCCTCTACCAGCTTTGCCACGGGAATGCCCGTCCACCGCGCCACTATCCGCGCGATTTCCTCCTCGGACACCTTGTCGCGCAGCAGCGAGTCCGCCTTTGCCTGCTCCGCGGTTTCCTCCTCGCGCTGCAGGTCAGCCTGGAGCTTGGGCAGCTTTCCGTATTGCAGCTCCGCCGCCTTGTTCAGATTATATTCCAGCTTGGCCTTTTCTATCTCCGCGTTGGTGGTCTCGATCTCCTTGCGCAGCTCCTGCACGCGGGTTATTGCGTTCTTTTCGTTCTCCCATCTCGCTTTCATCGCGGAGAATTTTTCGCGCATTTCCGCAAGCTCCTTTTGGATATCCGCCAGGTGCTCCTGCGAGAGCTTGTCGGTCTCCTTTTCAGCGCGGCTTCCTCGATCTCGTGCTGCATAATGCCGCGGGATATCTCGTCAAGCTCCGCGGGCATGGAATCCATCTCAGTCCTTATCATGGCGCACGCTTCGTCCACAAGGTCTATTGCCTTGTCGGGGAGAAATCTGTCGGTAATATAGCGGTTGGAGAGCGTCGCGGCGGCGATTATGGCGCTGTCCTGTATCTTTACGCCGTGGAATACCTCGTAGCGCTCCTTAAGACCGCGCAGTATCGAAATGGAATCCTCAACGGTAGGCTCGTCCACCAGCACCGTCTGGAAACGGCGCTCCAGCGCGGGGTCTTTCTCAATATACTTGCTGTATTCGTCAAGAGTGGTCGCGCCGATACAGTGCAGCTCGCCCCGCGCCAGCATGGGCTTGAGCAGGTTGCCCGCGTCCATAGCGCCGCCGGACTTTCCCGCTCCTACTATCAGATGAAGCTCGTCAATGAAAAGGATAATGCGCCCGTCGCTCTTCTTGACCTCCTGCAAGACTGCCTTAAGGCGTTCCTCAAACTCGCCCTGATATTTCGCGCCCGCGATGAGCGCGCCCATATCCAGCGAAAACAGCTTTCTGTCCTTAAGATTCGCGGGAACATCGCCGCGCACTATCCTCAGCGCCAGACCCTCCGCGATGGCGGTCTTACCTACGCCGGGCTCGCCGATAAGGCATGGATTGTTCTTTGTCTTGCGCGAGAGAATGCGGATAACGTTGCGTATCTCGCTGTCGCGCCCTATCACGGGGTCGAGCTTGTTCGCCCGCGCAAGCTCCACCAGGTCCTGCCCGTACTTGTTCAATACGTCGTAGGTCTCCTCGGGATTCTGCGAGGTGACGCGAGCGCTGCCGCGTATCTCGGAGATCGCCTTGAGCAGACGGCTCTTCTCGATCCCGAAGCTCCTAAAAATACCCGTGATACCGCTGCCCGCCGTTTCCGCGAGAGCTATCAGCAGGTGCTCCACCGAAACGTACTCGTCCTTCATATGCTGAGCCTGCTTCTCCGCCTCGGTGAAGGTTTTGTCAAGGTCTGGGGAGATGAGTATCTTGCCCGCCTCTCTGCCGCTGCCCGTTACTCTGGGCATACCCTCCACGAATTTCAGCGCGGCGGTCTTTACCGCCCCCGCGTCGATATTCATTCGGGTGATTATCTGCGGAACAAGCCCGCCGTCGTCCGCCAGCAGCGCATACAGCAGGTGCTCCTGTTCCACGCAGTTGTTCTGGTAGCTGATAGACATATCCTGCGCCGCCTGGATAGCTTCCATTGTTTTTTGTGTGAATTTGTTCGGATTCATATAAGACCCTCCTTTTATTTAAAAGAATTTCAAAATTCCCGCAATCTATCCTCGGTCGCTTCGCTCCCTGCGGTATCTTGCGGGAACTGCGCAGCATTTGCCATTCGGCAAATGCGCACTTTTTGAAATTCATGCGTGGGCGTTACGCTGCGGCAATTTTTTCAGCCCAATATGCTGTCCCTGTCACAGTCCGCATAATGACGGCTAAATAATTACCGCCTGCTTTATTATGTCCCTGGAGTAGCCCTCCTCCGCGGCAACAGCCGCCGCCTCAACATCGGGAAGCTCCCCGAAAAAGCGCTTCATAACTCCGTCGAACATAGCCATATAATCCGCGACCGCCATGCCGAGCTCCTCGTCGGAAATTTGCTCCGAGGGCATACTGAACGTTCTGGAGAACCGCCCGTTTTCAATGGTGTATACGATATTGCGGTTAAGGGATGCCGCGATATATTTTTGCTCCAGCGCCGCCCAGCATGAGAAAAACTCCGTAAGCTCGCCGATAAGCTGCGCGTTCTGGGTGCGGAAAGATACCCGCAGCTCACCCGCCTTTTGCCCGCCGCGGGAATATATCTCCACGGAGTAGCGCACCGTCGGCTTGTATCGGTATTTCAGCGTTGAACGGCATGAGATCGTGCTGCCCGAGGACTGCTCCATCAGATAGAACTCGCCGTTCATGGAGCTTTGCAGCGCCGCGAGGATATCCCGCAGACGCATTTCGGGGGTGGTATAGGCGACCCGCTCCGCCAGTATCTGATTTATCATTGCCGAGCGGCTCAGTCCCGCGCCGCGCGCCATGATATCCACCGCTTCGACCACGCTGTCGGACAGCACCAGGCTGTAAATGCTTTTATCCGTTTTCATCGTCCTCCTTCCGTAAACTCGCTCTTTACACTAATAATTGTATCATATTTTTATTAACTTGTCAAGAGGTTTTAATAATTTTCTTCGCATTTTCTCTTTATCGTGACAAACCGTACAAATTATCTTTCGGAGCAAATATCTCATAAAACGCAAAAATACGGTTGATTTTCCCGAGGAAATGATGTATAATACAAACAGGTCGCTGCGGAAATACGGCGGCGCCGAGAAAGGACATTATAATTATGAACATATGGCACGACGTAGCTCCCGAAAGGATCACTCCGAATGATTTCCTGGCGGTGATAGAGATCGAAAAGGGCAGCAAGAAGAAATACGAGCTTGACAAGCAGACGGGTCTTATCATTCTGGACAGGATACTTTATACCTCTACCCACTACCCCGCGAACTATGGATTTATCCCCCGCACTCTCGCGGACGACGGCGATCCGCTGGACGTTCTGCTGCTGTGCAACGAGCCTATCGACCCGCTGGTGCTGGTGCAGTGCTACCCCATCGGCGTTATCACCATGCTTGACAACGGCAGGAACGACGAGAAAATAATCGCCATACCATTTGAGGACCCCACCTTTAACGCGTACCGCGGCATAGAAGCGCTTCCCAGCCATATCTTTGAGGAAATGCGGCACTTCTTCTCAGTCTATAAGCAGCTTGAGGGTAAGGAGACCGCCGTCAACGAGGTCATGGGGCAAAAGGCGGCGCTCGACGTTATCCGTCAGTGCATCGAAAACTACAACGAGATCTACGGCAACCGCGGCAAGGACGGCAAAACCACGGCAAAGGAAGCGGCAAAGTGATACTCGCGAGCGCTTCGCCCCGCCGCCGCGAGCTGCTGGGGCTGATAACGGAGGATTTTAAAATAATTCCCGCAAAGGGCGAGGAGAATATCCCCGCGGGAACCGCGCCAAAGGACGCGGTGAAGCTCCTTGCGGCGCAAAAGGCGGAGGAGATATATTCTGCGAGCCGCGGCGAGGTGATAATCGCCGCGGACACCGTCGTGGCTGTCGGCGGGGAAATCCTCGGCAAGCCGCGCGACGAAAAGCACGCCGCCGAAATGCTCGGAACGCTTTCGGGACGGCGGCATTCCGTGTTTACGGGGGTTTGCGTGATCTTTTCCGACGGCAGCCGCGAGGTGTTCGCCGAGGAGACCGCCGTTGATTTCTACCCGCTTTCCGAGCGGGAGATCGCGGATTATGTCGCGACGGGTGAGCCTATGGACAAGGCGGGGGCTTACGGCATTCAGGGGCGCGGCGCGCTGCTTGTCAAGGGGATCGTCGGGGATTATTACAATGTTATGGGGCTGCCCGTGGGCAGGCTCAACACTGTGCTGAAAAGCAGAGGTCCATTATGAAAAAATGCAGAAAATGCGGCGGAATTTATCCCAATGACATGAAGCTGTGCGGTAACTGCGGCGGGCGGCTGAAAACGTTCGGCGTAAGGGGCGGAACAAAATCCGCGCCGCAGCAGGAAAACCCCTTGCAGACCTATCCCTATACTTTAACGAGAACTCCGTCAAAAGAAGCCGCTCCCGAGCACATAAAAGCGGGCGCGCCCGTGTGCCCTAACTGCAAAAGCGCCGACATAAAGCGCATAGGAACGCTTTCAAGAGCGCTTTCGATCAAGGTATGGGGCGCGGCAAGCGGAAAGCTCGGCAAAAGCATGGAATGCAGAAGCTGCGGGTACAAATGGTAGACTTAACGCGGTTTCAAGTGGAGCTGTGTGTGCGAGACTTCATCTCGAAAAGAGATGAAGTCTTTGTAATAAATAGGAATTTATAGGAGGTTTAGTTTATGAAGCCAAAAATGATTTTAACCGATCTTGACGGGACTTTGATTTGTTCTGACGGCAACATATCGGAACGCACAAAATCTGTTTTGAAAAGCTGTCAGAACCGAGGAATTTACGTTGTAATAGCTACCGCTCGGTATTGGATAGGGGCGGAACGCTATATAGAAGAAATTCAGCCGGATTATGAGATAACAACGGACGGAACGCTTATTCATCGGCACGGCGAACAGATTTATAGCTGTAATCTTGAAACAGAAGATACTAACAAAATTATACAAGATATACTTGCGCGGAATGATAAGACGGAAATTACAGTAGCGGCAGGACGTCAGGTGTTCTGGAACAGTGAGCACATATCTGAATCCGAGAAATTACATAAGGCAGTTTATTGTGATTATCGGAAACCGCTATCTTGTCAAGCAAATAAAATTGTGGTAGAGCTTCCCGATTATGAAACGGCATTGGAAATTGCAAACGAAAATCATTGCCGTTTGCAAAGCTATCGCGGAGAGAATTGGTATGCTTTTTTACCGGAAACGGCAGGCAAGGTGCAGGCGATCCGAGAATTGGCGAAGATATTGAATATATCACTTGATGAAATAGTTGCTTTCGGTGATGATAAAAATGATATGAAAATGCTTAAGATGTGTGGAATAGGCGTTGCTGTGGATAATGCTATTTCGGAAGTCAAGAAGATCGCGGACAGCGTTACATTATCAAATGATGAGAATGGCGTTGCCGAGTGGCTTGAGAAAAATGTGTTGATAGGTGCGGAATAATCAACCTCGGCGAAAAGTCAAGGGAAAAATATTTATCCCCCCTTGACAAACCGCCCGCGTTGTGGTAAAATAACAATAATAGTTTTAAATGCGTTGAAGGGAAACAAAACCGCTCCGCACCTTTCAGAGAGCCGTTGGCAGGTGGAAAACGGCAGTGCGCGCGGACAATAGCTCATCCCCGAGCAGGATCGCCGAAACGAACGGACTAAGCGGTCACGGGTCCTCCCGTTACAGAGATTCGAGTGGGCGTTATGCCAATGAGAGTGGTACCGTGGAGCCGTGTGTGAGACTTCATCTCTTTTTGAGATGGAGTTTTTTTATTTGTATGTATACAGCCACAGACCGCCCGCGCATTAAGGCGCGTTGGAAAATCGTCAACATTTGGCTCACGCATTAAGGCGGGTTCAAAAGGCTGCGACATTGCGACCACGCATTAAGGCGCGTTCAAAAAGCAGCGACATTGCGACCACGCATGAATTTCCCGCAAGCCGCCGTGGAAGCGGATTTTCCGCAAGGCGGAAAACGGAGCTTTCACGGCGGGCTAGCACGAACGCAAAGCGTTCGTGCGGTGCGGGAAATTCTTTTAAATAATCCCCCTCAGGTCAACAAAAAGCAACAGAAAGGATCAAAAAACATGAACTACGATTTTTCCGCCATTGAGAGCAAATGGCAGAAGTACTGGCTGGAGCACCGCACTTTCCATGCGGATAATGATTACTCTAAGCCGAAGTTTTACGCGCTGGTGGAGTTCCCCTACCCCAGCGGGCAGGGTCTGCATATCGGACACCCGCGTCCCTATACGGCGATGGATATTGTGGCGAGAAAGCGCAGAATGCAGGGGTATAACGTGCTGTTCCCGATGGGGTATGACGCGTTCGGTCTGCCTACGGAGAATTTCGCGATAAAGAACAAGATACACCCCGCGATAGTTACGGAAAATAATATCAACCGTTTCCGCTCGCAGATGCAGGCGCTGGGTCTGTCCTTTGACTGGGAAAGGGAGATCAACACCACCGACCCCAGGTATTTCAAGTGGACGCAGTTTATTTTCCTCAAGCTGTTCAAGGCGGGGCTGGCTTATAAAAAGGAAATGAGCGTAAACTGGTGCACGTCCTGCAAGGTGGTGCTGGCTAACGAGGAGGTCGTGAACGGCGTTTGCGAGCGCTGCGGCGGCGAGGTCGTGCATAAGGTAAAGAGTCAGTGGATGCTCAAGATCACCGAGTACGCGCAGCGGCTGCTGGACGATCTTAAGGACGTGGATTATTTCGAGAAGATAAAGACCGCGCAGTCCAACTGGATAGGGCGCTCCACCGGCGCGGAGGTCAATTTCACCACCACCGCGGGAGATACCCTCACGATATACACCACGCGTCCCGATACGCTTTTCGGCGCTACCTATATGGTAATTTCCCCCGAGCACCCGCTTATCGAAAAGTGGGCTGACCGTATCTCAAATATGGACGCGGTAAGAGCTTACCAGGCGGAAGCGGCTAAAAAGTCCGACTTCGACCGCACCGAGATGAATAAGGACAAGACCGGCGTTAAGCTGGAGGGAGTAAGAGCGGTTAATCCCGTGAACGGTAAGGAAATACCGATATTTATTTCCGACTATGTTCTGATGAGCTACGGCACGGGCGCTATCATGGCGGTTCCCGCGCACGATACCCGCGACTGGGAGTTCGCGAAGAAATTCGATCTGCCCATTATCGAGGTGGTAAAGGGCGGCGAGGACGTTCAGAAGGAAGCCTTTACCGACTGCGCGACGGGCGTGCTGACAAACTCCGAGTTCCTGGACGGACTGTCGGTCGAGGACGCCAAGGTGAAAATAAAGGAGTGGCTCACCGAAAAGGGCATAGGGCACGAAAAGGTCAACTTCAAGCTGCGCGACTGGGTATTCTCCCGCCAGAGATACTGGGGCGAGCCTATCCCCGTGGTGAACTGCGAGAAGTGCGGCTGGGTGGCTCTGCCCGAAAGCGAGCTGCCGCTGGAGCTCCCCGATGTGGAGAGCTATATGCCCACCGACAACGGCGAAAGCCCGCTCGCGACGCTGGAGAGCTTTATCAACACCACCTGCCCCTGCTGCGGAGGTCCCGCAAGGCGCGAGACCGATACCATGCCCCAGTGGGCGGGCTCGAGCTGGTACTTCCTGCGCTACTGCGATCCCAACAACGACAAGGAGCTCGCGAGCAAGGAGGCGCTGGAATATTGGATGCCCGTAGACTGGTACAACGGCGGTATGGAGCACACCACGCTTCATTTGCTGTACAGCCGCTTCTGGCACAAGTTCCTGTATGACGAGAAGCTCGTTCCCTGCAAGGAGCCGTATATGAAGCGCACCTCACACGGAATGATACTCGGAAAAGACCTCAAAAATCCTGGCAAATTCTGCAAGATGTCAAAGTCAATGGGCAACGTCATCAATCCCGACGAGGTAGTGGCGGAGTTCGGCGCGGACACGGTAAGGCTTTATGAGATGTTCGTCGGCGACTTCGAGAAAGCCGCTCCCTGGCAGGAAAACGGCATAAAGGGCTGCAAGCGCTTCCTTGACAGAGTATGGAATATGTCCGAAAAGCTGAAGGACGGGGAGGAATACTCCGAAAAGCTCCGTTCTTCAATGCACAAGACCGTTAAAAAGGTGACCGAGGATATCGAGACGCTGAAATTCAACACTGCTATCGCAACGATGATGGCTCTGCTGAACGAGGCGGACGAGGCGGGCGGCTTCAACCGCGCGGAGTTCAGAACGCTGCTTATCCTGCTGAACCCGTTCGCGCCGCACATCACCGAGGAGCTGTTTGAAACGCTGGGCTTCGGCATACTCAACGAGCAGAAGTGGTGCGAATACGACGAGAGCCTTTGCGTGGACAGCACCGTAGAGCTTGCGGTTCAGGTGAACGGCAAGGTAAAGGCGCGCTTTGACGCTCCCGTTGACAGCGACAGCGAAACGCTGGTGGGAATGGCTCTGGAGCTGCCAGAGATCAAGGCGCTCACCGACGGCAAGACTATCGTGAAGAAGATCGCCGTGCCGAATAAGCTGGTCAATATCGTAGTGAAGTAAACGGAGGTTTTTATGAAAAAGATAAAAGCATTGTTTTTGTCGGCTGTGCTGCTTGCGGGCGGCGCTATGGCGGGCTGCACGGGCGGTGCGGGAGATACGGGAAGCTCCGGTGAATCGTCGTCGGATAACGGCTCGTCCGTATCCGACGTATCGGGATCCGCTCCCGCGGC